>NZ_JADBQZ010000005.1:0-219378 GCF_014896175.1 Enterobacter cloacae complex sp. I3 | reverse complement strand
GGGTGATTAGCTCAGTTGGTAGAGCATCTCCTTTACACGGAGGGGGTCGGCGGTTCGAGCCCGTCATCACCCACCACTCGGGTCGTTAGCTCAGTTGGTAGAGCAGTTGACTTTTAATCAATTGGTCGCAGGTTCGAATCCTGCACGACCCACCAATGTAAAAAAGCGCCCTAAAGGCGCTTTTTTGCTATCTGCGATCTGGATGATTCGAACCTGCAGCAGGTTCGAGCCGAACGTAGTGAGGCACCGGAGCCGTTTACGGCGACGGCCCGAAGGGCGAGCGAAGCGAGTCATCCTGCACGACCCACCAGTGTAGAAAGGCGCCCTAAAGGCGCCTTTTTGCTATCTGCCGTACAACAAATGCTCCTCCCATCTATTCCCGGTGACTTTTCACTCCAGATTCGCTATCTTGTTTAGTATATAAAACACAATTGCCCTGCGTTTTGCTTTGTCAGGCAAAAGAAAGGCAATATTGTTAAGCCAGTAAAACGAGAAGCCATAATGAGCGTGATGTTCGATCCTGAAGCCGCAATCTATCCGTTTCCGCCAAAGCCTGTGCCATTAAGCCAGGATGAAAAACAATTCTACCGCGAGAAGATCAAACGGCTTCTCAAAGAGCGCGATGCGGTGATGGTTGCCCATTACTACACCGATCCGGAAATCCAGCAGCTGGCGGAAGAGACCGGGGGCTGTATTTCTGATTCACTGGAGATGGCCCGCTTCGGTGCAAAACATCCCGCTTCCACGCTGCTGGTTGCAGGCGTGCGCTTTATGGGCGAAACGGCAAAGATCCTCAGCCCGGAAAAAACCATTCTGATGCCGACGCTCAATGCGGAGTGTTCGCTCGATCTCGGCTGCCCGATTGACGAATTCAACGCCTTCTGCGACGCCCATCCTGACCGGACCGTGGTCGTTTACGCCAACACCTCTGCGGCGGTAAAAGCGCGCGCAGACTGGGTGGTTACGTCGAGCATCGCCGTTGAGCTGATTGAGCATCTGGACAGCCTGGGTGAGAAAATTATCTGGGCCCCGGACCGCCATCTTGGCAATTACGTTCAGAAGCAGACCGGCGCTGACGTTCTCTGCTGGCAGGGCGCCTGCATTGTGCACGACGAATTCAAGACCCAGGCGCTGTCCCGTATGAAGGCGCTTTATCCTGACGCGGCCATTCTTGTGCACCCTGAATCACCGCAGTCGATTGTCGATATGGCCGATGCGGTTGGCTCAACCAGCCAGCTTATCAACGCGGCCAGGATGCTGCCGCACAAGCAGCTCATCGTCGCGACCGATCGCGGTATCTTCTATAAGATGCAGCAGGCCGTACCGGAGAAAGAGCTGCTGGAAGCACCAACGGCAGGTGAGGGCGCGACGTGCCGCAGCTGCGCGCATTGCCCGTGGATGGCGATGAACGGCCTGAAGGCCATTGCCGAAGGGCTCGAGACAGGTGGTGCAGCGCATGAAATTCATGTGGACGCCGCTCTGCGTGAAGGTGCGTTAATTCCGCTTAACCGCATGCTGGATTTTGCGGCTACACTACGTACTTAATTCAAAAACGCCCTGGGGAAAAGATGGATTTTTTTAGCACGCAAAACATTCTGGTTCATATACCGATTGGTGCAGGTGGCTATGACCTGTCATGGATTGAAGCCGTAGGCACGCTGGCGGGGTTGCTGTGTATCTGGCTGGCAAGCCTGGAGAAGATCAGCAACTACGCGTTCGGGCTGATTAACGTCACGCTGTTTGCGATTATCTTCTTCCAGATCCAGCTGTACGCCAGCCTGCTTTTACAGCTGTTTTTCTTCGCTGCCAATATTTACGGCTGGTACGCCTGGTCCCGGCAGAACAGCCAGCAGGAGGCGGAGCTACAGATCCGCTGGCTGCCCTTACCGAAAGCCATCGCCTGGTTTGTCGCCTGCGTCGTCGCCATTGGTTTGATGACCGTCTACATCAACCCGGTGTTTGCGTTCCTGACCCGCGTTGCCGTTTCGGTTATGTCCGCGATTGGCCTCAACGTGACGATGCCGGAGCTTCAGCCGGATGCCTTCCCGTTCTGGGATTCATGCATGATGGTGCTGTCGATCGCGGCGATGGTCCTGATGACCCGTAAATACGTTGAGAACTGGCTGCTGTGGGTCATCATCAACGTCATCAGCGTGGTGATTTTTGCCCTTCAGGGCGTCTATGCCATGTCGCTGGAGTATCTGCTGCTGACCTTCATTGCCCTGAACGGCAGCCGGATGTGGATCAAGAGCGCGCGTGAGCGTGGCTCACACGCGCTTTCGAGCTAGTGGTGATGATGTGAATGGTCGGGCTGCTCCTCGTTAAGGTGGCAGTCCGGCCCGCTACAGGGCTGATACTCCATCTGGATGGTGGCGTGACCTATCTCATAGTGATGTTCAAGAAAGTGCTGGATACGTTCAAGCAGCGCGTCGTGGTCGTGGGGCGGGATGACCTGGACGTGCAGCGTCATGACCGGCTTCTCGCCTACCAGCCAGACGTGCACGTGATGAACGTTACGCACTTCCGGGACAGTACGGCGCAGGTTTCGTTTCAGCTCGTCAATGTCCACTGATGCCGGCGCCCCTTCCAGCAGTTCATTGACGCTCTCCTTCAGCAGCCGCCAGGCGCTGCGCAAGACCAGACACGATACCAGCACGGAGAGAATGGGGTCGACAGGCGTCCAGCCGGTATAGAGGATCACCAGCGCGGCGACAATCGCCCCGACTGAGCCGAGCAAATCCCCCAGCACATGCAGAGCCGCAGCGCGAACGTTGAGGTTCTTTTCCCCGCTGCCGCGATGCAAAATCCAGAACGCCAGAATATTTGCCAGCAGCCCCGCCACGGCAATCACCATCATTGTCGTCCCGGCGATGGGCTGCGGGTGCCTGAAACGCTGTACGGCCTCCCAGACGATAAGAACAGTAATAACCACCAGCGCGATGGCGTTAACAAACGCGGCAAGGGTGGTCAGCCTCAGCCAGCCGAAGGTGTGGCGCGCATTGGGTGGACGACGCGCGAACTGCACGGCCAGCAGGGCGAAGAGCAGCGCGGCGGCATCGGTCAGCATGTGTCCTGCATCAGCCAGAAGCGCCAGAGAGCCGGAAACCAGGCCGCCAATGACCTCGATAACCATAAACGTGGCCGTAACGCCAAAGGCCAGCATAAGTCGTTTTGCATTGTCGTTGCCGGGAGAAGATGGGTGTGAGTGGGTGTGCGCCATGTCTGCTTTCCTGATTCGTTATTATTTTAGTGTAGCGTTTTTAACAGGTTACTCCAAAAAGAAAGGAGAGCCTGGGCTCTCCTTTCGCATTTGAAGCATCAAGAATTACTGGGTTGTGCCATCAGTTTTGGTATTGGCGTCGTTACCCACTTTGTCGTTCGGATCGGGACATTTGCCGTCCTTGCACATCGAGTTCTTATGAACCTCATCCGAGCTCATGTTGTCATGATTCATGGTGTCGGAAGCACTACCGTTCGGATGCAGCATAGTGCCGCCGGTATTGGTATTGCCGGTATTGATTTGGCTGTTATCGACATTATTCGGGGCGATATTCTGTTTCGCATCAGGCGCAACCTGGCCTGCCGCTGCTGCCGCATTGGCATCACCGTTGCTGTCTGAAGCCCCCGTTTCTGCGGCCAGGACGCTGCCGCTGGCAAGGGTGAGTGTGGCAGTCAGGAAGAGGGTAGTCAGTTTTGTCATTTTCATGATGGTGCTCCTGT
Source organism: Enterobacter cloacae complex sp. I3 (assembly GCF_014896175.1). NCBI lineage: Bacteria > Pseudomonadati > Pseudomonadota > Gammaproteobacteria > Enterobacterales > Enterobacteriaceae > Enterobacter > Enterobacter cloacae complex sp. I3. The sequence goes on along the minus strand of NZ_JADBQZ010000005.1, from coordinate 215,658 downwards.
TCTTGTCGTTACGCTGGATAACATTCTCCAACAGTGCATCTTTTTAGAGGCGAAAGATTCCGCCTTACGGACTTACGTCAGTAGGGAATCGCGTTTAAGCGTTTAAAAATGGTTGTTACAGTTAAAAAGCTTAGGTTAGATCTCATTTTTCGCTATTTTGTGGCGATTTTTAGGCAAATTCCAGGAATTATCTGCGTGAAGTGTAAAACCGTGTTTACACTTCCTGGTCGACAAGATAGATTGAAAGGATTGCTTTCATTACTAAAGATATGGCAGAGCTGGAAAGAAGATGAATTATCAGAACGACGATTTACGCATCAAAGAGATCAATGAGTTATTACCTCCTGTAGCACTCCTTGAGAAATTCCCCGCCACTGAAAATGCCGCAAATACGGTTTCTCATGCTCGTAAAGCGATCCACAAGATCCTGAAAGGTAATGACGATCGTCTTCTGGTGGTGATTGGCCCGTGCTCCATTCACGATCCTGCCGCTGCGAAAGAGTATGCGGCGCGTCTGCTCACCCTGCGTGAAGAGTTAAAGGATGAGCTGGAAATCGTCATGCGCGTCTATTTTGAAAAACCACGCACGACCGTGGGCTGGAAAGGGCTGATTAACGATCCGCACATGGATAACAGCTTCCAGATCAACGACGGCCTGCGCATTGCGCGCAAGCTGTTGCTGGAGATCAACGACAGCGGCCTGCCTGCTGCCGGCGAGTTCCTGGATATGATTACGCCACAATACCTGGCAGACCTGATGAGCTGGGGCGCCATTGGTGCCCGTACCACTGAATCTCAGGTTCACCGCGAGCTGGCTTCCGGTCTCTCATGTCCGGTGGGCTTCAAAAACGGTACTGATGGCACCATCAAAGTGGCTATCGATGCCATCAACGCCGCGGGTGCGCCGCACTGCTTCCTGTCCGTGACCAAATGGGGTCACTCCGCCATCGTCAACACCAGCGGTAACGGTGATTGCCACATCATTCTGCGTGGCGGTAAAGAGCCAAACTACAGTGCAAAACACGTGGCAGAGGTGAAGGCCGGGCTGGAAAAAGCCGGGCTGCCACCGCAGGTGATGATCGACTTCAGCCACGCCAACTCCAGCAAGCAGTTCAAAAAGCAGATGGAAGTGGGGGCGGACGTCTGTCAGCAGATCGCTAACGGTGAGAAGGCGGTAATTGGGGTGATGATCGAAAGCCATCTGGTTGAAGGTAACCAGAACCTGGAAGGCAGCGAGCCGCTGGTGTATGGCAAAAGCGTCACCGATGCCTGCATTGGCTGGGACGATACCGATGCCATCCTGCGTCAGCTGGCGAATGCGGTAAAAGCGCGCCGCGGCTGAGTCCTCACGCACAAATAAAAAAGCGCGGAAGGGTCCGCGCTTTTTTTATGTCCGGCGAAAATTACTTCGCTTTACCCTGGTTCGCGACAGCCGCTGCTTTCGCTGCGATCTCGTCCGCGTTACCCAGGTAGTAATGTTTGATTGGCTTAAAGTTTTCGTCGAACTCATATACCAGCGGTACGCCAGTTGGGATGTTCAGTTCGAGGATCTCGTCTTCGCCCATGTTGTCCAGGTATTTCACCAGCGCGCGCAGAGAGTTACCGTGAGCAGCGATGATCACGCGCTCACCGCTTTTCAGGCGTGGCAGAATGGTTTCGTTCCAGTAAGGCACAACGCGGTCGATGGTCAGCGCCAGGCTCTCGGTAGTTGGCAGCTCAGCATCGGTCAGTTTCGCGTAGCGCGGGTCGTGGCCCGGATAGCGCTCGTCATCTTTGGTCAGCTCTGGTGGGGTGACCGCGAAGCCGCGACGCCACTGTTTAACCTGCTCGTCGCCGTATTTCTCAGCGGTTTCCGCTTTGTTCAGACCCTGCAGCGCACCGTAGTGACGCTCGTTCAGTTTCCAGGATTTCTCAACCGGCAGCCAGGCCTGATCCAGTTCGTCCAGCACGTTCCACAGGGTGTGGATGGCACGTTTCAGCACAGAGGTGTAAGCAAAATCAAAGCTGAAGCCTTCTTCCTTCAGCAGTTTACCTGCTGCTTTTGCTTCGCTTACGCCTTTCTCGGACAGATCAACGTCGTACCAACCGGTAAAGCGGTTTTCGTTGTTCCACTGGCTTTCGCCGTGACGCACCAGGACCAGCTTAGTAATAGCCATCTCTTACTCCTCAAGCATTTTTAGAATGATAACAATTCTCATTATATTGCTGTGGCCGTGCCAGCAGCAACGCTTAACCCTAACCATAGCGAAAATAGTCTCTGAGTGTAAGATGCTTGTGAATCCAGGGTTAGGATTTTGTCAGCGATCGGCGCTATTTTCAGCAAGACGCGCAGAAAAAAGCCCTCCGATGGGAGGGCTGGAAATCATTTCGGAATAAAATGGTATTCCGTCACGCTAATGTACTCTTCACCGGGGCGCAGCACGCAGTCCGGCTGCGGCCATTCAGGATGATTGGGGCTGTCCGGCAGGAACTCGCTCTCAAGCGCAAGTCCTTGCCAGTCGCTGTACTCATTGTGTTCGCGCGCCGTCGTGCCGCCGAGGTAGTTGCCCGAGTAGAATTGCAGGGCTGGGGCGGTGGTATACACCGTCATCTGCAGTTTCTCATCGCTGGACCAGACCTGTGCGGCAGGCTGCTTCACATCACCTTTGGCGTGCAGCAGGAACGCGTGATCGTAGCCTTTCACCTTGCGCTGATCGTCATCGCTCAGGAAATCCTGGGCGATAACTTTCGCGCTGCGGAAGTCAAAGCTGGTCCCGCTCACGTCTTTCAGGCCCTGATACGGAATGCCCATCTCGTCAACCGGCAGATACGCGTCCGCCAGGATCTGCAGCTTGTGGTTACGCACGTCGCACTGGTTGCCGTCGAGATTGAAGTAGGCATGGTTAGTCAGGTTAACCGGACACGGCTTGTCGACCGTCGCACGGTATTCAATAGCGATACGGTTGTCGTCCGTCAGCGTAAAGCGCGCGGACGCGGTAAGGTTCCCCGGGAAGCCCTGATCGCCATCAAGCGAATCCAGCGAGAACAGCACTTCGCCGTCGTTTTGACGAACAATTTTCCAGCGGCGTTTATCAAACCCGTCCGGACCGCCGTGAAGCTGGTTCTCGCCCTGGCTTGGCAGCAGCGGGTACTGCACGCCGTCGAGCTCAAAACGGCTTTTCGCGATGCGGTTGGCATAGCGCCCGACGGACGCGCCCAGATAGGCAGACTGATTAACGTACTGCTCGGGTGAGGCGCAGCCCAGCAGGGTTTCGCGCACGCTGCCGTCCGGCATCGGTACGCGGGCAGAAAGCAGGGTCGCACCCCAGTCCATCAGCGTAACCACCATCCCCGCGCTGTTGCGCAGGGTTAACAGGCGATACGGCAGACCATCCGGTGCGAGGGTAGGTGTTTCGTTTAGCACTGTCCGGCTCCTTGTGATGCTTTACATACATAGAACGTTTCTTTGATGCCCGTTTGCGCTTCGTACTGCTTCGCCACGGCGTCCTGGACGGCAGGGACCAGCTCTTCCGGCACCAGCGCGACGATGCAGCCGCCAAAGCCGCCGCCCGTCATGCGCACGCCGCCTTTATCGTCAATAACCGCTTTGACGATGTCCACCAGGGTGTCGATCTGCGGTACGGTGATTTCAAAATCATCGCGCATGGAGGCGTGAGATTCCGCCATCAGCTCACCCATGCGCTTCAGGTCGCCTTTCGCCAGCGCGGAGGCGGCTTCAACGGTACGGGCGTTTTCGGTCAGCACGTGACGCACGCGTCTGGCGACGACAGGATCCAGCTCGTGCGCCACTTTGTTAAATTCATCGAGCGTCACGTCGCGCAGGGCAGGCTGCTGGAAGAAGCGCGCGCCGGTTTCGCACTGTTCGCGGCGGGTGTTGTACTCGCTGCCCACCAGCGTGCGTTTAAAGTTACTGTTGATAATCACGACGGCCGCGCCTTTTGGCAGGGGAACGGCTTTGGTACCAAGCGAGCGGCAGTCGATCAGCAGCGCATGCTCTTTTTTGCCCAGCGCGGAGATCAGCTGGTCCATAATGCCGCAGTTGCAGCCCACGAACTGGTTTTCCGCTTCCTGACCGTTCAGGGCAATTTGCGCCCCGTCCAGCGGCAGATGATACAGTTGCTGGAAGACGGTTCCCACGGCCACTTCGAGCGAGGCCGACGAGCTTAAGCCCGCACCCTGCGGCACGTTGCCGCTGATGACTAAATCGGCACCGCCGAAATTCTTGTTGCGCTTCTGCAGATGCTTCACTACGCCGCGCACGTAGTTAGACCACTGCTGGCTGTCGTGCGTCACAATCGGGGCATCAAGGGAAAACTCGTCCGTCTCATTACCGTAATCCGCCGCAATGACGCGGACTTTACGGTCGTCGCGCTTCGCACAGCTGATAACCGTCTGGTAATCGATGGCGCACGGCAGCACGAAGCCGTCGTTGTAGTCGGTGTGCTCGCCGATCAGGTTGACGCGACCAGGCGCCTGAATTACGTGGGTGGCAGGGTAGCCAAATTTCTCAGCAAACAGGGATTGTGTTTTATCTTTCAGACTCATTTTTAGACTCCTGATTCGCGATAGTGGACGTCGCTGACGGCACGCAGACGCTCTGCCGCCTGTTCCGCCGTCAGGTCACGCTGGGTTTCCGCCAGCATTTCATAGCCCACCATAAATTTACGCACCGTTGCAGAGCGCAGCAGCGGCGGATAGAAATGGGCGTGCAGCTGCCAGTGCTGATTATCTTCGCCGTTAAACGGCGCGCCGTGCCAGCCCATGGAGTACGGGAAGGAGCACTGGAACAGGTTGTCGTAACGGCTGGTCAGCTTTTTCAGCGCCAGCGCCAGGTCGTCGCGCTGCGCGTCGCTGAGATCGGTAATGCGCTGAACGTGCGCTTTCGGCAGCAGCAGCGTCTCAAACGGCCAGGCGGCCCAGTAAGGCACGACCGCCAGCCAGTGTTCGGTTTCCACTACGGTACGGCTGCCGTCGGCCAGCTCGCGCTGGGTGTAGTCCACCAGCATGGGTGAGCCGTTTTCTACGAAATAGTCCTTCTGCAGACGGTCTTCACGCTCGGCTTCGTTGGGCAGGAAGCTGTTCGCCCAGATCTGGCCGTGCGGATGCGGGTTAGAGCAGCCCATCGCCGCGCCTTTGTTTTCGAACACCTGCACCCACGGATAGCTCTGCCCCAGCTCAGCGGTTTGCGCCTGCCAGGTGCTGACCACCTCTTTCAGCGCGTCCACGCTCAGCTCCGGCAGCGTTTTGCTGTGATCGGGCGAGAAGCAGATCACGCGGCTGGTACCGCGCGCGCTTTCGCAGCGCATCAGCGGGTCGTGGCTCGCGGGGGCATCCGGGGTATCGGTCATCAGGGCGGCAAAATCGTTGGTAAACACGAAGGTGCCTTTGTAGTCCGGGTTTTTATCCCCGGTCACGCGCGTGTTGCCCGGACAGAGGAAGCAATCCGGATCGTGCTGCGGCAGGGTCTGTTTTGCAGGCGTCTCCTGCGCCCCCTGCCAGGGACGCTTGGCGCGATGCGGAGAGACCAAAATCCATTGCCCGCTTAGCGGGTTAAAACGACGATGCGGATGATCGACGGGATTAAACGAAGTCATGACGGATCCTTAGTCCGGATAACCCTGCGGGTGGCGTGACTGCCAGTGCCAGGTATCCTGTGCCATTTCATCAAGCGTGCGGGTGACACGCCAGTTAAGTTCTTTATCGGCTTTGGTGGCATCGGCCCAGTAAGCAGGCAGGTCCCCATCACGACGCGGAGCGAAGTGGTAGTTCACCGGCTTACCGCAGGCTTTGCTGAAGGCGTTAACCACGTCCAGCACGCTGCTGCCGACCCCGGCACCGAGGTTATAAATATGCACGCCCGGTTTGTCAGCCAGCTGCTGCATGGCTGCAACGTGGCCGTCTGCTAAATCCATCACGTGGATATAGTCACGCACGCCGGTGCCGTCTTCGGTAGGGTAGTCATTGCCAAAAATGGCCAGCGACTCGCGACGGCCTACCGCCACCTGGGCGATGTACGGCATCAGGTTGTTCGGAATGCCCTGCGGATCTTCACCCATATCGCCAGACGAATGGGCGCCGACCGGGTTGAAGTAGCGCAGCAATGCGATGCTCCACTCCGGCTGGGCTTTTTGCAGGTCGGTCAGGATCTGCTCTACCATCAGCTTGCTTTTGCCGTATGGGCTTTGCGGCGTACCGGTCGGGAAGCTTTCAACGTAAGGAATTTTTGGCTGATCGCCATAGACGGTGGCGGAGGAGCTAAAGATAAAGTTTTTGACGTTTGCCGCGCGCATTGCGGAGATCAGACGCAGGGTACCGTTGACGTTGTTGTCATAATACTCAAGCGGTTTCGCAACGGATTCACCGACCGCTTTCAGCCCCGCGAAGTGGATCACCGCTTCGATGGCGTGGTCGTGAAGGATTTCGGTCATCAGCGCTTCGTTGCGGATGTCGCCTTCCACGAAAGTCGGCTGTTTACCGCCAAGACGTTCAATCACCGGCAGCACGCTGCGCTTACTATTGCACAGGTTGTCGAGGATGATCACATCGTGACCATTTTGCAGCAGCTGCACACAGGTATGACTTCCGATGTAACCGCTACCACCTGTTACCAGAACTCGCATAATTCGCTCCATTGGGCTTATGGTATGTAATAACCATAGCATAACAGAGACGCAAAAAGTGTGACATGGGATAAAATAGTGGAATCGTTTACACTCGTTTTCATACTCGCTTTTTCGATGACGTAGAGCATTCTAGATCAAAGAGATAGCGATGTATTGATGCAAGTTATCTGAAAAGAGGAGGGCGGTGCCCTCCGCGGTTAATCTACGTTGCTGAGAAGGTAGCGATAACCCTCGCCGTCCGCGACAAACTCGAGGCGGTGGGTGATGCAGGAGGGGGCATCTTCGGCATGGTGTGAAACGAACAGCAGCTGCGTTTCACCTTCGCTAATCAGCACGTCCACAAAGCGGCGGACCAGCTGTCGGTTAAGCGGATCCAGCCCCTGCAGCGGCTCGTCGAGGATCAGGAGCGTAGGGTGTTTTACCAGCGCGCGAACGATCAGTGCCAGGCGCTGCTGCCCCCACGACAGGCTATGAAACGGTGCGTCAGCCACCCGGTTATCCATCCCCAGAATATCCAGCCACTGCTGGGCCAGCTTGTGCTGTTTATCTGACACTGCCTGATAAATGCCGATGGAATCAAAATAGCCGGAAAGGATCACGTTGCGTACCGTGGTACTGACCCGGTAATCCAGATGCAGGCTGCTGCTAACGTAGCCAATGTGCTTTTTGATATCCCAGATGGTTTCGCCGCTGCCGCGACGGCGGCCAAACAGCGTCAGATCGTTGCTGTAGCCCTGCGGGTGATCGCCGGTTATCAGGCTCAGCAGCGTGGATTTCCCCGCGCCGTTGGGACCGACGATCTGCCAGTGTTCGCCAGGATTAACCGTCCAGCTGAGGTGATTCAGGATCGGTCGTTCGTCATAGGAGACTACGCCATCGCGCAGGACGATAAGCGGCTGACGGGGATCGAGACCGTGGCGTGCTGCCGGCGCGTCGGGATCCGGCAGCGCAATGCCCGCCAGCTTTTCGCTGTGCGCAAGCTGGGCAATCAGCGCCTGTCGGAGCAGCGCGGACTTTTCTCCGGTTTCGATCAGGCTACAGTCTGCCAGCACGCCCGCGTTCTGCACGAAGTCAGGAATTTCATCAAAGCGGTTCAGCACCAGTACGATCGTATAGCCTTCCTGATTCAGAGAGTCCAGCAGGGCAGCCAGCTGGGCGCGGGAGTGGACATCCAGCCCGTCAAAGGGCTCATCCAGAATCAGCAGCTCCGGCTGGCTCATTAACGCCTGGCACAGCAGCGTTTTCCGCGTCTCGCCGGTAGAGAGGTACTTAAAGCGCCGGTTCAGCAGCGCGGAAATGCCAAACTGTTCCGCCAGATGCTGACAGCGGGCGGGATCTTTCACCTCATCCTGAATAATTTCCGCCGCCGTGCGGCCGGTATCTTCTTCGCCAGGACTGAGTAAATCGGTATTGTTGCGCTGCCACTCGTCGCTGACCAGCTTCTGCAGCTGTTCAAAGGACAGGCGCGTCAGGCGCGTGAAATCGCTCCGGCATTCGCCTTTGAGAAGGGTAAGCTCTCCGGCCAGCGCGCGGGCCAGCGCGGATTTACCGCTGCCGTTAGTGCCGACAAACGCCCAGCTTTCACCCGCGCGTATTGTCAGATCGGCAATCGTCAGCGTTCGGGTATCGCTAAGACGAAACGTACCTTGCGAAATATGCAATGATGACATGATGTATCCCATTTTTTGCAGCAATAGATATCAGGGATACGCACTGTCGTCACGATTGTCAATGCGCTCAGCACAATGTGGCGATAATCACCCGGTCCGCGTTGAAATATGCGGTGACGACAGCACCTTCTTCTAAATCGTTCGCCTCGCTGAGCGGGACCGTGGCGCAAAGCGCCTGTCCGTCTGCCAGGGGCATCAGCACTTCGCACTGCTCCTTGCCGCGTTCGATATGGCTGATGGTGCCCCGCAGCTGGTTATCAGCCGCCTTTGCCTTGTCCGGGTCGCGTGTGATATTGACCCAAGGTGCTTTCAGCAACACCAGCACCTCTTTACCTTCATCCAGGTCAAGGCGCTCTGCGCTCTGGGCCGTTATCGCCGCTTTCAGACGGGTGACACCATCGGCAAGCAGGATCTCAACATGCTGCTGTACCTGGAGATTATCGCGCGCTGTCACCGTACCAAACCACTGGTTGCGGGCGCTGGTCTGCAACGAGAAACGGGAAATGGCGGCCAGCAAGCTGTCCAGCGGAACGTTGTCGTCGTCACTCAATACATCGAACGCTTTTTGCTGAATCTGGCCCAGGAGATCGTAGAGCTGAATCAGGCGCAGGCCGTAGCGTGTGACAACAGCACCTCCACCGCCTTTGCCCCCTGTGGCTCTGTCCACCAGCGGATGCTCGCTCAGGGTGTTCATGTCATTGATGGCATCCCAGGCGCTTTTATAGCTAATCCCAGCGTTCTTAGCGCCCTGGCTAATTGAGCCGGTTTGTTCTATCTGTTTAAGCAGGGCAATACGTCGGGGATCGGCGAAAAGCTTTTGCTGAAGTCGGAGAGTAAGAAGAATTTCGGCCTGCATAACAGTGTCCTGGCAAAAAGAATATTGTGACCCAAATGGTGCAGGGCGCAAAGGGCACCGCACAAAAGGGGATGTTTTTCTTACTTTTCAGGGTAGAATAGCCCATTCACAAAATCTGGAGAAAACCATGTTAGAGTTGTTAAAAAGTCTGGTATTCGCCGTGATCATGGTACCAGTAGTGATGGCCATCATCCTCGGTGCCATCTACGGCCTGGGTGAAGTGTTCAACATCTTTTCGAATATCGGTCACAGAGACCGTGCGAAAAAGCAGCATTAATTTCCCACAAAACGCCCGGCTTGCCCGGGCGTTTTGCTCTCAAGCTTTTCTTACTTTCGCCGATATTATTTAACGTAACACACCGTGTTACCCCTTGAGCGGTACGAATTACCGCTGGGATCTCCCTGACGATACCGTTATATTAATATGTATATAACGATACTCACAGGAGTTACAGATGGCACGTTCATGGGTACGCCTTTTCGCAGGGGCAACGCTGACGCTTTCACTTACCGGACACGCGCTGGCGGACGAAGGTAAAATCACGGTCTTTGCGGCGGCGTCGTTGACCAACGCGCTGCAGGATATTGCGGCGGCGTATAAAAAAGAGAAAAACGTCGAGGTAGTCTCCTCTTTTGCCTCTTCCTCTACGCTGGCACGGCAGATAGAAGCGGGCGCTCCGGCAGATCTGTTTATCTCTGCTGACCAAAAGTGGATGGACTACGCGGTTGAGAAGAAATCGATTGATGCGGCGACCCGCGAAACGCTGCTGGGCAATAGCCTGGTTGTGGTTGCACCGAAGGCCAGCGCGCAGGGTGAAATCACCATCAATAAAGAGACAAACTGGACCCGCCTGCTGAACGGTGGCCGTCTGGCGGTGGGTGACCCGGAACACGTTCCGGCCGGAATTTACGCCAAAGAAGCGCTGCAAAAGCTGGGCGCGTGGGAGACCTTGTCACCAAAACTGGCCCCGGCGGAAGATGTGCGCGGCGCGCTGGCGCTGGTGGAGCGTAACGAAGCTCCGCTGGGCATTGTGTATGGTTCCGATGCCGTTGCCAGCAAGGGCGTAAAAGTGGTTGGCACCTTCCCGGAAGACTCCCACAAGAAAGTGGAATATCCTGTGGCGATTGTTGATGGACATAAAAATGCGACCGTAACGGCCTTCCGCGATTATCTGAAGGGGCCGGAGGCGTCCGCAATCTTTAAACGTTATGGATTTACGACTTACTGATGATACTGACCGATCCTGAATGGCAGGCTGTTCTGCTGAGCCTTAAAGTCTCTTCCCTGGCGGTTGCGCTGAGTTTGCCCTTTGGGATCTTTTTTGCCTGGCTACTGGTTCGCTGTCGGTTCCCCGGCAAAGCGCTGCTCGACAGCGTCCTTCATCTTCCCCTGGTTTTACCGCCCGTGGTGGTCGGTTATCTGCTGCTGATTTCGATGGGGCGACGCGGTTTTATCGGCGAAAAGCTCTATGACTGGTTCGGAATCACCTTTGCCTTTAGCTGGCGCGGTGCGGTACTGGCGGCGGCGGTGATGTCATTCCCGCTGATGGTCAGAGCGATCCGCCTCGCGCTGGAAGGCGTGGATATGAAGCTCGAACAGGCGGCCCGCACGCTCGGTGCCGGGCGCTGGCGCGTCTTTTTTACCATCACGCTTCCGCTTACGCTGCCGGGCATCATTGTCGGGACGGTGCTGGCGTTCGCCCGCTCGCTGGGCGAGTTTGGTGCGACCATCACCTTTGTGTCGAACATTCCCGGCGAGACGCGGACCATCCCATCGGCCATGTATACCCTGATTCAGACGCCAGGGGGAGAGAGTGCCGCAGCGCGGCTGTGCATCATCTCTATCGTATTAGCCCTGGTTTCGCTGCTGGTTTCTGAATGGCTGGCACGGCTAAGCCGCGAACGGATGGGGAAATAACGATGCTGGAACTGAATTTCACCCAGACGCTGGGAAACCATACTCTGACGCTTAACGAGACGCTGCCTGCAAGCGGCATCACCGCCGTCTTCGGCGTGTCGGGCGCGGGTAAAACGTCTCTGATTAACGCTATCAGCGGCCTGACGCGCCCGCAGTCAGGGCGCATTGTCCTGAACAACCGCGTCCTGAATGACGTGGAGAACAAGATTTACCTTTCGCCGGATAAGCGCCGCATCGGCTATGTTTTTCAGGACGCGCGCTTATTCCCGCACTACAGCGTGCGCGGCAACCTGCGCTACGGCATGGCGAAAAGCATGGCCGGGCAGTTTGATAAGCTGGTGACGCTTTTAGGCATTGAACCCCTGCTCGACAGGCTGCCGTCCTCGCTCTCCGGCGGGGAGAAACAGCGTGTGGCTATAGGCCGCGCGTTGCTGACCGCCCCCGAACTGCTGCTGCTCGACGAGCCGCTGGCCTCGCTGGATATACCGCGCAAGCGCGAGCTTTTGCCTTACCTGCAGCGTCTGACCCGCGAAATTAATATTCCGATGCTCTACGTCAGCCATTCGCTGGATGAGATCCTGCATCTGGCCGACAAAGTGCTGGTGCTGGAAGAGGGCAGCGTGAAGGCCTTCGGCAACCTGGAAGAGGTGTGGGGCAGTAGCGTGATGCACCCCTGGTTACCCAGGGAGCAGCAGAGCAGCATCCTGAAGGTGAGCGTTCTGGAGCATCATCCGCACTACGCGATGACCGCCCTGGCGCTGGGCGACCAGCATCTTTGGGTCAATAAGATCGACAAACCGTTGCAGTCCGCGCTGCGGATTCGCATCCAGGCATCGGACGTCTCGCTGGTGCTGCAGCCGCCGCTGCAAACCAGTATTCGAAATATTCTGCGCGCCAAAGTGGCGGAATGTTTTGATGATAACGGGCAAGTGGAGGTGAAGCTCGACGTGGGCAGCAGGACGCTCTGGGCGCGCATCAGCCCGTGGGCCAGGGATGAGTTAGCAATCAAGCCCGGCCTGTGGCTTTACGCGCAAATCAAGAGCGTTTCGATCACCGCCTGATTACAGCAGGTGGGTATAGATGTACTGCGCGATGCTGTCGGTGGTGTTGTCGCCAATCACCACGTTAGCGCGCGCTTTTACCGCGTCGTCGGCATTGCCCATCGCCACGCCCGTACCGACGGCTTCCAGCATGCTGATGTCGTTGTAGTTGTCGCCGAAGGCGATCGCGTCCTGCATTGACCAGCCCTGCGATTCCACGTACTGCGTCAGGCGCTTGCCTTTGCTGTTGCCTTTGCGGGCAATATCCACCTGATCGTGCCAGGACCATTCGCACTCCAGCCCCAGCGTGTCCTCGACGTGTTTCGCGAAGGTATTCAGTTTGGTGGTGTCTTCATCCGTCAGGGCAAACTTCCAGATAGCCTCAACGTCCTGGGCCGCCTGACGCAGAGAGGAAACTTGGGTAAAGACCGGACGCTGCGCTTCTGGCAGGGACAACGCCCAGTTGCTGGTGCGTACCACATGGCCGGTTGGGCGCTCGTACACCATCGCGTTATCCACATACATCAGGCCGTGAACGTTATGCTCATCCAGCAGATCAATCAGCTGCAGCGCCTGGGGAACCGGCAGCGGGTCGGAGGCTAAAACCTTTTTTGCCTGATAATCATACAAATAAGTGCCATTACAACAAATTGCAGGTGTATCCAGCGCCAGTGCCTGATAAAAAGGGTGAATGGCAACGTGATGTCGACCCGTTACGATAAGGAGTTGATATCCCACTTCCTGCGCGCGTTTAAGCGCTTCAAGGGAGGAGGGGAGCAGGGTTTTCTGAGGGGTAAGTAATGTTCCGTCTAAATCCAGTGCAATCACACGCGAGGTCATTTGTTCTTCCGGGTTAATGTTGAATTTTAGGTCTCAGGGGATGTTACACCGAGAGTAAATCGCTGCAAAATTCCTGGCTAAAATTCAGCATTCACCGTTAAAAATAATCACTTTCACGTGCAGTGAGGAAAGGAGTATTCATGAAACAAACCGTTTATACCGCCAGTCCTGAAAGTCAGCAGATCCACGTCTGGCGCTTGAATGCAGAAGGTTCGCTCACGCTGGTTCAGGTTGTTGATGTGCCGGGCCAGGTGCAACCGATGGTCGTCAGCCCGGATAAACGTTTCTTATACGTGGGTGTGCGCCCGGAGTTTCGCGTGCTAGCCTACCGCATCTCTCCTGACGACGGCGCGCTGACCTACACCGCTGAAGCGCCACTGCCGGGCAGCCCAACCCACATCTCGACCGATCGTAAAGGCCGCTTCATTTTTAGCGGGTCTTACAATGCCGGTTGCGTCAGCGTGACCCGTCTTGACGATGGTATTCCGGTAGAAACTGTCGACGTGGTGGAAGGGCTGGAAGGCTGCCATTCGGCGAATATCTCCCCGGACAACCGCACGCTGTGGGTGCCTGCGCTGAAGCAGGATCGAATCTGCCTGTTCACCCTGAGCGACGATGGTCACCTGGTGGCGCAGAATCCTGCGGAAGTCACCACCGTTGAGGGCGCAGGTCCTCGCCATATGGTCTTCCACCCGAACCAGCAATATGCCTACGTCGTTAACGAACTGAACAGCTCGGTGGACGTATGGGAGCTGAAAGATCCAAACGGCCAGATTGAGTGCGTGCAGACGCTGGATATGATGCCATCTGACTTCTCTGACACTCGCTGGGCGGCAGATATTCACATCACGCCGGATGGTCGTCATCTCTACGCCTGCGACCGCACCTCCAGCCTGATTACCGTCTTCAGCGTCTCCGAAGATGGCAGCGTGCTGGCTATTGAGGGCTTCCAGCCAACGGAAACCCAGCCGCGCGGCTTTAATATCGATCACAGCGGTAAATACCTGATTGCGGCGGGGCAGAAATCCCATCACATCGCGCTGTATGAAATCAAAGGCGAGCAGGGCCTGCTGGAAGAGAAAGGACGCTACGCTGTAGGCCAGGGGCCAATGTGGGTGGTGGTTAACGCGCACTAAGCGGCTTAAAACAAAAAACCTCGCGAATGCGAGGTTTTTTTATGCCCGGTGGTAGCCGGGTGAGCACATCAAAACGTAACCAACAGGGCCATCATAATGTCGACTCAAGGCGATGTAAATTCATCGTCAACGAACAAAGGAGAACACGGAATGATCGGTGAATAGTATATAAATAATAATCAGACACTTAAGTGCTTTTGCTTTATAAATTCCTAAATTGGTTTTAACTGTTTTTATGTACAGTAGTGATTTGATATCATTCTGTGCGTTGGTTCGATGTGTTGCAGTTCCGCAATTCAGGATCCTTTTTAAGTCCTGGCTGTCGGGTGGTGCCGACGGTGCCTAAACTGCGGAGCACATCAAAACATAACCAACACACCTCTGGTGACAGGCAGCGGAAAGGTAAACCAGAGGAGAAGTGCTCTATACCAAAGGAGTGGCGTATGAGCGGTGTGGAATGGGCAATTCTGTTCCTGCAACTCATGGTTGCGATTATGCAACTATTGGATGCGTATCTTAAGTTTGGAGCCTGACGCATTCAGTCGCAGTAAAAAGGGGGATTAAACTCCCCCTTTTACTCTCATCTCGTTACTGCTTCGGCTCAGCAACCACGTTGCTGCCCAGACCGCGGTTGTTGTATTCCCACATGCGGTTGAAGTTCGCGTCGTTCAGGTTGCGCTGCACGTTTCCTTTATCGTCCACCGCACCGGTGTTGCCGGAGAACGGACGTTTGGAGACAGCCGCATCAGCCCACGGCTTCGCCACGTTAAAGCCTTCGTTGATCACGCTGTCGCGGATAACGACCTGGCCATTGGTCGCAGAGTCCACGTCCAGGGAGCGGCCCAGCTGCGCCACGCCGTCACCGGCCGCGTTAAAGCGGCTGTTCACGGCCAGGAAGCCGTAAAACAGGTTAGACTGGGTTGCCGGAGCAAACACATAGCCTTCCTGCTGGGTACGGGAATTCACCACGCGGAAATCGGTGTTATCAAACACCACCGCGCCGCGACCGGACACCAGATCCACGTCACCTTCAACGTAGCTGTTGGTCACCAGCGTGCGGGTCAGACGGTTGTTCTGCAGCGTGTTCTGTACGCCGCTGTTGGTCACGAAGAAGGTGTTCTGACGGCCCAGAATATTGACGTTGTTAATCTGCACCTTATCGCCGTCGCTACGCAGCGCCACGGCCTGATGGTTACCGGCATCCACGCTGTCACCCAGGGTATTCTGAATGGTCAGGTTCTGCAGTTGCAGGCCATTATTCTGCGACCAGAACACCGCCGAGCACATCACGCCAACGGTGGCGGAAAGCTTGCTCTGGCAGTTATCAAACATATACCACGCCGGTTTGCCCGGCATATATTTGCCTGCCGGGTTTACCAGGTGACGCCAGGCGGTGCTGTCGATTTCGGAATCAATCGCCAGGCCAATTTTTACGTCGATGGCTTTTTCACCCAGACCGTAAATCGTAATGCTGCCAGGAGCCGCCGGAACATACACGGTGCCTTCGTATTCACCCGGCAGGATCGCGATGTACTGGCGAGACGCGCTGTGTTTAGTGATAGCCGCGTCAACCGCTGCCTGGATAGAGGTATGCGTTACGCCCTGCGCGCCAGCCGGGCCAACAACGAAGTCAGGCTGTTTAGGCAGGTTAATAGAAGACGGTGTCCACGGCGCGGCGTTAGGATCCATCGCCGAGAAGTAATGGGCGCGGTCGAAATTCTTCGCTTCATCCGCGGACAAAATCGGGCGGGAGGCGGTACCGGGCGCTACCTGCTCAGAAGGACGCTGATCCGGTGGTGTAGAACTGCATGCGGATAATGTCACGCCAAAGGCGAGCGCTAACGCCAGACGGGAAATCCTGGAAATGTTCAAGGTGAAGCTCCTGGGTATGCAAGTCTTTACGGGATAGACGAAATAGCCTGCTTTTTTATACTAAGTTGAGCGAAACGGGAAGATAAAAAGGGTAAAAGTTGTATTTTTTGCCCGGAGGTGACGGGAAAGTCATCACAAATAAATAACATTTTCCCTTAAGGCGGTTGACAGCAGACGAAGGATGCAAATAAATGTCTATACAACCCATGACAAGTGGAATGCCCATGCAGCTTCAACCTGACGATGTTATATGGCGAAATGCGCGCCTGGCAACAATGGTTCCCGGTACATCCGCGCCTTATGGCCTGAAAGAGCAGCACGCGCTGGTCGTGCGTGGCCAAACTATCCTTGCCGTGCTTCCTGAATCTGACCTTCCTTCCGGACACCGTCACGTCATCGATCTTGAGGGACGTCTGGTCACGCCTGGCCTGATTGACTGCCATACCCATCTGGTATTTGGCGGCGACCGCGCGGCGGAGTGGGAACAGCGTCTGAACGGCGTCTCTTACCAGACCATCAGCGCTCAGGGGGGCGGGATTAACGCCACCGTGACGGCAACGCGCAGCAGTTCCCTGGAAACCCTGCTGAAACTGGCGCAGCAGCGGCTCCAGCGTCTGATGAATGAAGGTGTAACGACCGTTGAAATCAAATCGGGATACGGACTCAACGCCGAGGCCGAAGAGAAGATGCTGCAGGTTGCCCGCCAGCTGAGCCTCAATAACCCGGTTGATATCAGCCCAACGCTGCTGGCGGCCCATGCGGTTCCGCCGGAATACCGACAGGATCCGGATGCGTACCTCACGCTGGTCTGTGAGCAGATCCTACCCACGCTGTGGCAAAAAGAGTTATATGAAGCAGTAGACGTGTTTTGTGAAAACGTCGGCTTTACCCCGTCGCAAACCGAGCGCCTCTTCCAGGCCGCCGCCGCGCTCGGTATTCCGGTGAAAGGGCATGTTGAACAGCTGTCGAATCAGGGCGGAGCGGCGCTGGTCAGCCAATATAACGGACTGTCGGCCGATCATATCGAATATCTCGACGACGCGGGCATTCAGGCGATGGCGCAAAGCGGTACGGTTGCGGTACTGCTCCCCGGCGCGTTCTATTTTCTGCAGGAACGCCAGCGTCCGCCGGTTGATCAGCTCCGAAAACGTGGTGTGCCGATGGCCGTCGCCACCGACTATAACCCCGGCACCAGCCCGTTTGCCAGCCTGCACCTGGCGATGAATATGGCCTGCGTCCAGTTTGGCCTCACCCCTGAAGAGGCCTGGGCTGGCGTCACGCGGCATGCGGCGCAGGCGCTGGGCCGCGGCGCAACGCACGGGCAGCTGCAGCCGGGGTTTGTCGCTGATTTTATCGTCTGGGATGCTCACCATCCGGTAGAGATGGTCTACGAGCCGGGACGCAATCCGCTGTATCAACGTATTTTCCGTGGGGAGGCAGTATGAAGTTATGGCGGCCCGTCGCCGAAACGGTCTGGCAGGGGCGAGACGACAGCGCCGAAGCCAGCAATGCAACGCGCATTTTCCAGACGATACAACAGCAGGCGCAGTTCACGCCGCTTTCATCCGGCATCGCGCTGATAGGCTTTGAATGCGATGCAGGGGTTAAACGCAATCAGGGCAGGCCCGGCGCCGCGCAGGCCCCTGATATTCTGCGCAAAGCGCTGGCGAATATGGCAAGCCATCAGGGACACGAACGGCTGGCGGATATGGGCTCGGTGTACGTTGAAGGCGATGAGCTTGAACACGCGCAGCGGGCGTTAAGCCATGCCGTGACGGCCTGCCAGCAGTCCGGGATGCGCACGCT
The DNA here is from genome assembly GCF_014896175.1 of Enterobacter cloacae complex sp. I3. Classification (NCBI taxonomy): domain Bacteria; kingdom Pseudomonadati; phylum Pseudomonadota; class Gammaproteobacteria; order Enterobacterales; family Enterobacteriaceae; genus Enterobacter; species Enterobacter cloacae complex sp. I3. The sequence goes on along the minus strand of NZ_JADBQZ010000005.1, from coordinate 197,897 downwards.
GGTTTTTGGCGGCGGGCATGAAACTGCCTGGGCGCATGGACGGGGTGTTCTGGATGCATTCCCCGGCGAGCGCGTGGCGGTGATAAACCTGGATGCGCATCTCGACCTGCGCAAGGCCGACCGGGCGACGTCCGGTACGCCGTTTCGTCAGCTGGCTCAATACTGTGATGAATGCGGGCGCGAGTTTCGCTACGCCTGCTTTGGCGTCAGCCGCGCGGCGAACACCCAGGCTCTGTGGGATGAGGCCGAACGCCTGAACGTCACGCTGGTGGAGGATCTTCATTTCAGACGCGAGGCATTATCGGCGCTGGAAAAGGTGCTGGCACAGGCCGATCGTGTCTATCTGACAATCGATCTGGATGTCCTGCCCGCGGGCGAAATGCCTGCCGTTTCCGCCCCTGCGGCGTTAGGCGTCCCGGCAATGGATCTAATGCCGGTTATTGAACAAATCTGCCGCAGCGGTAAGCTGCAGGCCGCCGATCTGGTAGAGTTTAACCCGCAGTACGATCGGGACGGACAGGGCGCAAAGCTCGCCGCCCGTCTGGCCTGGCAAATTGCTCACTGGTGGGCATAACACTATTAAAGGAGTCACGATGTTTTCACGCTCACCCCTGCCGCAACCGAGCCCGCCCGCGCCTTTCTATGAAAAGGTGAAGCAGGCGATCAGCGAAAAAATCGCCACCGGCGTCTGGCGCCCGCACGATCGCATTCCGTCGGAGGCCGAACTGGTGGCGCAGTTCGGTTTTAGCCGGATGACCGTCAACCGGGCGCTGCGCGAGCTCACCGATGAAGGACTTCTGGTGCGCCTGCAGGGCGTGGGGACGTTCGTGGCGGAACCGAAAGGGCAGTCCGCCCTGTTTGAAATCCGCAGCATTGCCGATGAGATAACCTCGCGTAATCATCAGCACCGCTGCGAAGTGCTGGTGCTGGAAGAGACCCAGGCCAGCGCCGAGCAGGCCGCTGAGCTAAATGTCAAAGAGGGTAGCCGCATCTTCCACTCTGTGATGGTGCATTTTGAAAACGACATTCCGGTGCAGATTGAAGATCGCTGCGTCAACGCAGAGCGGATACCGGAATACCTGAACCAGGATTACACCCACACCACGCCGCACGCGTATCTCTCGCTCGTCGCACCGCTCACGGAAGGGGAGCACATTGTAGAGGCCGTACGCGCGACACCGCAGGAGTGCGAGCTGTTGCGCATTAAAGAACACGATCCGTGCCTGCTGATCCGCCGTCGTACCTGGTCATCATCGCATATCGTGTCGCATGCCCGACTGCTTTTCCCGGGGAACCGTTACCGGCTTCAGGGCCACTTTATGTCATAAGTTTTATAAGCGTGATCGCTAACGCAATATAACAAAATTGTATCTTTTTTGTTAAATCCGACCTTGTGTGTGCTTGTCTATACAAGTATATCTAAATGCATCATCTGTCCCTTATGAGGAGCACACAATGTCGTCAGGTAAATACCGCCAGCAGGACGTCCGCGCCGCGCGCGGCACCACGCTTACTGCCAAAAGCTGGCTCACCGAAGCCCCGCTGCGCATGTTGATGAACAACCTTGATCCTGAGGTGGCGGAAAACCCCCACGAACTGGTGGTCTACGGCGGCATAGGCCGTGCCGCACGCAACTGGGAATGCTATGACGCAATTGTAAAATCCCTGACCGAACTCGAACACGACGAAACCCTGCTGGTGCAGTCCGGCAAGCCGGTTGGCGTATTTAAAACCCACAAGAACGCGCCGCGCGTGCTGATCGCCAACTCTAACCTCGTGCCGCACTGGGCCACCTGGGAACACTTCAACGAGCTGGACGCGAAAGGGCTGGCGATGTATGGCCAGATGACCGCCGGGAGCTGGATCTACATCGGCAGCCAGGGGATTGTGCAGGGCACCTACGAAACCTTCGTGGAAGCGGGGCGTCAGCACTATAACGGCTCGCTGAAAGGCCGCTGGGTGCTTACCGCCGGTCTGGGCGGGATGGGCGGCGCGCAGCCGCTGGCCGCCACGCTGGCCGGCGCGTGCTCGCTGAACATTGAATGCCAGCAGAGCCGCATTGATTTCCGTCTGCGTACCCGTTACGTCGACGAACAGGCCGAGAATCTCGATGACGCGCTGGCGCGCATCAAAAAATACACGTCCGAAGGCAAAGCGATGTCGATTGCCCTGTGCGGTAACGCGGCGGATATTCTGCCGGAGCTGGTTGCCCGCGGCGTGCGTCCGGATCTCGTTACCGACCAGACCAGCGCCCATGACCCGCTGCACGGTTACCTGCCAAAAGGCTGGACGTGGGAAGACTACCAGCAAAAAGCGGAAACCGACCCTGAAGGCACGGTACTGGCGGCTAAGCGTTCGATGGCGGAACACGTCTCCGCGATGCTGGCCTTCAGCCAGTTGGGCATTCCAACCTTTGACTACGGCAACAACATCCGCCAGATGGCGAAAGAGATGGGCGTGAATAACGCCTTCGACTTCCCCGGCTTCGTGCCTGCCTATATCCGTCCGCTGTTCTGCCGCGGCATCGGCCCGTTCCGCTGGGTGGCCTTGTCCGGCGATCCGCAGGATATCTACAAAACCGACGCCAAAGTGAAGGAGATCGTCGCCGACGACGAACACCTGCACCACTGGCTGGATATGGCTCGCGAACGCATTAGCTTCCAGGGCTTGCCGGCGCGCATCTGCTGGGTAGGGCTGGAGTGGCGGCAAAAGCTGGGTCTGGCCTTCAACGAAATGGTGCGCAGCGGTGAAGTCTCCGCGCCGATCGTCATTGGCCGCGACCATCTGGACTCCGGCTCCGTCGCCAGCCCGAACCGTGAAACCGAAGCCATGCGCGACGGATCTGACGCGGTCTCCGACTGGCCATTGCTTAATGCCCTGCTGAATACCGCCAGCGGCGCCACCTGGGTCTCTCTGCACCACGGCGGCGGCGTCGGGATGGGCTTCTCCCAGCACTCAGGGATGGTCATCGTCTGTGACGGAACCGATGAAGCGGCCGCGCGCATCGCCCGTGTGCTGCACAACGACCCGGCAACCGGCGTGATGCGCCACGCGGATGCGGGTTACGAGATTGCCATTGACTGTGCCAAAGAGCAGGGACTGAACCTGCCGATGATCCCTGCCACACAAGGAAAGCATGCATGAACGCGTTAACACTCACTCCCGGCTCGCTGACGCTCAAACAGCTGCGTAACGTCTGGCGCCAGCCGGTCACCCTTTCACTTGATGAAAGCGCCCACGCCGCGATAAACGACAGCGTCGCCTGCGTAGAAGCGATTGTTGCCGAAGGGCGCACCGCCTACGGGATTAACACCGGCTTTGGCCTGCTGGCGCAGACCCGCATCGCCACGCACGATCTGGAAAACTTACAGCGTTCGCTGGTGCTGTCGCACGCGGCAGGCGTCGGCCAGCCGCTGGATGATGAGATTGTCCGTCTGATGATGGTGCTCAAAATCAACAGCCTGGCGCGCGGTTTCTCGGGCATTCGCCTGAGCGTGATCCAGGCGCTGATGGCCCTGGTGAATGCAGAAGTCTATCCGTGGATCCCGGCAAAAGGCTCCGTCGGCGCCTCCGGCGATCTCGCCCCGCTGGCGCATATGTCGCTGCTGCTGCTGGGTGAGGGCAAAGCGCGCTGGCAGGGCGAGTGGCTGCCTGCGAAAGAGGCGCTGGCAAAAGCCGGCTTAACGCCAGTCACCCTCGCGGCAAAAGAGGGGCTGGCGCTGCTCAACGGCACGCAGGCGTCGACGGCCTTTGCGCTGCGCGGCCTGTTTGACGCGGAAGATCTGTTTGCGTCGGCGGTGGTGTGCGGTGCGCTGACCACCGAGGCGGTGCTCGGCTCGCGTCGTCCGTTTGACGCGCGTATTCACGCGGTGCGCGGCCAGCGCGGGCAGATTGATGCCGCCGCCATGTACCGCCACGTGCTCACCGACACGAGTGAGATTGCGGATTCACACCATAACTGCGAGAAGGTGCAGGATCCGTATTCTCTGCGCTGTCAGCCGCAGGTGATGGGCGCGTGCCTGACGCAGCTGCGCCAGGCGGCGGAAGTGTTGCTGGTGGAGGCCAACGCGGTCTCCGACAACCCGCTGGTGTTCGCCGAGGAAAACGAGGTGGTCTCCGGGGGCAACTTCCACGCCGAGCCGGTGGCGATGGCGGCGGATAATATCGCGCTGGCGATTGCAGAAGTCGGGGCGTTGTCCGAGCGCCGTATCGCGCTGATGATGGATAAACACATGTCCCAGCTGCCACCGTTCCTGGTGCGTAACGGCGGGGTTAACTCAGGCTTTATGATCGCTCAGGTGACGGCCGCAGCGCTGGCAAGTGAGAACAAGGCGCTGTCGCACCCGCACAGCGTGGACAGCCTGCCAACCTCGGCGAATCAGGAAGATCACGTTTCGATGGCCCCGGCTGCCGGGCGTCGTCTGTGGGAGATGGCCTCCAACACCCGCGGCGTGCTGGCGGTGGAGTGGCTGGCGGCGTGTCAGGGTATCGATCTGCGCGAAGGGCTTAAATCCAGCCCGCTGCTGGAGCAGGCGCGCCATGTGCTGCGCGAGCACGTCACGCATTACGATGATGACCGCTTCTTTGCGCCGGATATTGATAAGGCGATGCAGCTTCTGGAAGAGGGACGCCTTGTAGGACTGCTACCTTCGGTGCTGTGATGTTTTGCCCGGTGGCGCTGCGCTTACCGGGCCTACGAATGCGAAATCCAGGCCGGGTAAGGCGTAGCCGCCACCCGGCTTTTTTCAGGAATACATCGCCGTAATCGACGCGCTCCCCAGGGAATGGAAATGCACGTTAAACCCGACCATCGCGCCGCTCGCGCCTTCATCGATCTCAATCTTCTCCACATCCAGCGCGTGCACCGTGAAGATATAGCGGTGGGTTTCCCCTTTTGGCGGCGCCGCGCCGCCGTAGCCCGCTTTACCAAAGTCAGTGCGCGTCTGAATGGCACCTTCAGGCAGGGCAACCAGGTCTGAACCGGAACCCTGCGGCAGCACGCGCGTGTCGGCGGGCAGGTTCGCCACAACCCAGTGCCACCAGCCCGAGCCGGTCGGCGCGTCCGGGTCGTAGCAGGTCACGACAAAGCTTTTGGTTCCTGCAGGAACGTCGTCCCACGCCAGGTGCGGGGAGATATTATCCCCCTGATAGCCCATGCCGTTGAAAACGTGGCGTTCGGGGAGTTTTTCACCGTCGCGCAGATCTTTACTGATGATTTTCATACGGTTTACCCTCGTTATTCACTCGTTCAGGAAGTGTAACGCATGGGATTAAATCGCGAAATGCGCGGGAATGTTAACGGCTGTTACGACCGCGTCGGTTAATTTACGCAACTGCTCCGGCGTGATGCTGTACGGCGGCATCAGGTAGATAAGCTTGCCGAAAGGCCGCACCCAGACGCCCTGCTCAACGAAGAAGCGCTGCAGCGCCGCCATGTTCACCGGGCGGGTGGTTTCAATCACCCCGATGGCACCGAGCACGCGCACGTCCGCCACAAAATTCGCTCCCGAGGCGGCGCTCAGCTCTCCTTTCAGCTGTGCCTCAATCGCCGCGACCTGCGTCTGCCACTCGCCGCTCTCCAGAATGGCGAGGCTTTCGCTTGCCACGGCGCAGGCCAGCGGGTTGCCCATAAACGTCGGGCCGTGCATAAAGCAGCCCGCCTCGCCGTCGCTGATGGTGTCGGCAACCTGACGAGTGGTGAGGGTGGCGGAGAGCGTCATGGTGCCGCCGGTCAGCGCTTTGCCCAGACACAGAATATCCGGGGCGATACCCGCGTGTTCGCAGGCAAACAGCTTGCCGGTGCGGCCAAAGCCGGTGGCAATTTCATCGGCAATCAGCAGAATGCCCTCGCGGTCGCACATCTTGCGAATGCGCCTCAGCCATTCCGGATGGTACATCCGCATTCCGCCCGCGCCCTGCACGATCGGCTCAAGAATGACGGCGGCGATCTCATGGCGATGGGCCGCCATCAGCCGCGCGAAGCCCACCATGTCCATCTCGTTCCACTCGCCGTCAAAGCGGCTTTGCGGCGCAGGGGCAAACAGGTTTTCTGGCAGATAGCCCTTCCACAGGCTGTGCATGGAGTTGTCCGGATCGCAGACCGACATCGCCCCGAAGGTATCCCCGTGATAGCCGTTGCGGAAGGTGAGGAACCTCTGGCGCGTTTCGCCCTTCGCATGCCAGTACTGCAGCGCCATCTTCATCGCCACTTCCACCGCCACCGAGCCGGAATCCGCCAGGAACACGCACTCCAGCGATTCAGGCGTCATTGCCACCAGGCGACGGCATAAATCCACCGCGGGCTGATGGGTGATCCCGCCAAACATCACGTGCGACATCTGGTCAATCTGGGCCTTCATCGCCGCGTTCAGGCGCGGATGGTTGTATCCGTGAATGGCCGCCCACCAGGAGGACATTCCGTCAACCAGCCGCTCGCCGCTGGCGAGATGCAGCTCGCAGCCGTGGGCGGAGGCCACCGGATAGACGGGAAGCGGGCGGGTCGTGGAGGTGTAAGGGTGCCAGATATGCTGCTTGTCGAAGGCGAGATCGTCCTGGGTCATAATCGACTTGTAAACCATTTTGAAAAGTTTTAGGTTTACGAGTATAAACCGAACCGAAAATTAACAAAACCCTTTGGAGAAGCCCAATGGCTCACCACGCACGCTGGACGATGTCGCAAGTTACTGAATTATTCAATAAACCTTTCCTTGAGCTGATGTTCGAAGCGCAACAGGTGCATCGTCAGCACTTCGATCCGCGTCATGTTCAGGTCAGCACGCTGCTGTCGATCAAGACCGGCGCCTGTCCCGAAGACTGCAAATATTGCCCGCAGAGCGCGCGCTACAAAACCGGTCTCGAATCCGAGCGTCTGATGGAAGTGGAGCAGGTGCTCGACTCCGCGCGCAAGGCGAAAAACGCGGGCTCAACCCGCTTCTGCATGGGCGCGGCGTGGAAGAACCCGCACGATCGCGATATGCCCTATCTGGAGCAGATGGTGAAAGGCGTGAAGGAGATGGGGCTTGAGGCCTGCATGACCCTCGGAACGCTGAACGAGGAGCAGGCGCAGCGCCTCTCGGCCGCGGGGCTGGACTACTACAACCACAACCTGGACACCTCCCCGGAATTTTACGGCAACATCATCACCACGCGCACCTATCAGGAGCGCCTGGACACGCTGGACAAAGTGCGTGATGCAGGGATCAAGGTCTGCTCCGGCGGCATCGTGGGCTTAGGTGAAACGGTGAAAGACCGCGCGGGCCTGCTGCTGCAGCTGGCGAACCTGCCCACCCCGCCTGAAAGCGTGCCCATCAACATGCTGGTGAAGGTCAAGGGCACGCCGCTGGCGGATAACGAGGATGTGGATGCGTTTGATTTTATCCGCACCATCGCGGTGGCGCGCATCATGATGCCAACGTCTTACGTTCGCCTCTCTGCGGGCCGCGAGCAGATGAACGAGCAGACTCAGGCGATGTGCTTTATGGCCGGCGCCAACTCCATCTTCTACGGCTGCAAGCTGCTGACCACGCCGAACCCGGAAGAGGACAAAGACGTTCAGCTGTTCCGCAAGCTGGGGCTGAACCCGCACCAGACCGGGGTGCTGACGGGCGATAACGAGCAACAGCAGCAGCTGGAGCAGCAGATTCTCAACGCCGATACCGACCAGTTCTACAACGCGGCAGCCGTATGACCTGGCAGGCACGGATTAATGCCGCGCTGGAAGAACGCCGGGCGGCAGAGGCGTTTCGCGTTCGCAGAGTGGTGGAAAACGGCGCGGGCCGTTTTCTGACCCGCGAGGGACGGCAGTTTTGTAATTTCTCCAGCAACGACTATCTCGGGCTGAGCCAGCATCCGGCCATTATCCGCGCCTGGCAGCAGAGCGCGGAGCAGTTTGGCGTGGGCAGCGGTGGCTCGGGTCACGTCAGCGGATACACCACGGCGCATCAGGCGCTGGAGGAAGAGCTGGCCGACTGGCTGGGCTACCCGCGTGCGCTGCTGTTTATCTCCGGCTATGCCGCCAATCAGGCGGTCATCACGGCCATGATGGGGAAAGAGGACCGCATTGTCGCCGACCGTTTAAGCCACGCCTCGTTGCTGGAAGCGGCAAACTTAAGTCCCGCCCAGCTGCGGCGTTTTGCCCATAACGATGCGTCACAGCTCGCCTCGCTGCTGGACAAACCCTGCGACGGGCAACAGCTGGCGGTCACGGAAGGGGTGTTCAGCATGGACGGCGACAGTGCGCCGCTTGCCGCGCTTCACGAGGCCGCAAAGCGGCAAAATGCCTGGCTGCTGGTCGATGATGCTCACGGCACCGGCGTGATGGGCGATGAAGGACGCGGCAGCGCCCATCAACAAAACGTGAAGCCGGAACTGCTGGTGGTCACCTTTGGCAAAGGCTTTGGCGTCAGCGGCGCCGCCGTGCTGTGCAGCGAATCCGTCGCTGACTATCTGCTGCAGTTTGCCCGTCACCTCATCTACAGCACCAGCATGCCCCCGGCGCAGGCCGTGGCGCTGTCGGCGTCGCTGGCGGTGATCCGCAGCGCAGAAGGGGATGAACGCCGTCAGCAGCTGGCAGAGCACATCTCCTGCTTCCGTCAGGGGCTGGCGGCGCTTCCCTTCCAGAGTCCCGATTCGCAGAGCGCCATCCAGCCCGTGATTGTCGGCGAAAACGGCCGCGCGCTGGCGCTGGCCCAGGCGCTGCGCGAGCGGGGGATGTGGGTAACGGCCATTCGTCCGCCAACCGTTCCGCCGGGCACCGCGCGTCTGCGCTTAACCCTGACGGCGGCGCATGAGGCGCAGGATATCCAGACGCTGCTGGAGGCGCTTCATGATGCCGGTGAATAAGCAGGCCGTTGCGGCGGCGTTTGGCCGGGCCGCGCGGAGCTATTCGCAGCACGATGAACTCCAGCGCCAGAGCGCGCAGGGGCTTCTGGCCGCGCTTGGCGAGAACCGCTTCCCGCAGGTGCTGGACGCTGGCTGTGGTCCCGGCAGCAACAGCCGCTACTGGCGCGAGGCGGGGAGCGAGGTGACGGCCATCGACCTGTCGCCCGCTATGCTGGACGAGGCGCGCCAGCAGCAGGCTGCGCACCACTATGTAGTGGCGGATATCGAGGCGATCCCGCTGGCGGACGCGCAGTTCGATCTGGTCTGGAGCCATCTGGCGGTGCAGTGGTGCAGCAGCCTGCCGCAGGCGTTACGCGAGCTTTATCGCGTCGCACGACCGGGCGGAAAGGTAGCCTTTACCACCTTGCTGGAAAGTTCGCTGCCGGAGCTGAATCAGGCGTGGAAAGCGGTGGATGAGCAGCCGCACGCGAACCGCTTTTTATCGTATGAGCAGGTGACGCAGGCGCTGGCAGGCTGGCGCTGTCGCAGCACGGTGCAAACCATCACGCTTAATTTTAGCGACGCGTTCAGCGCCATGCGCTCTCTGAAGGGCATCGGAGCCACGCACCTGCACGCCGGGCGGGAGAAAAAACCGCTGACCCGGGGGCAGCTGCAACGCCTGGAGCTGGCCTGGCCGCAGCAGCGGGGCCTTTTCCCGCTCTCTTATCAACTTTTTCATGGGATTATCGAACGTGACTGAACGTTATTTTGTTACCGGCACGGATACGGAAGTGGGCAAAACGGTTGCCAGCGCTGCGCTGCTGCAGGCGGCACGACTGCTCGGAAAAAACACCGCCGGATATAAGCCCGTGGCTTCCGGCAGCGAGATGACGGCGGAAGGGTTACGCAACACCGACGCGCTGGCGCTCCAGCGTAACAGTAGCCTTGAGCTTGCCTATTCGGCGGTGAATCCCTATACCTTTGCCGAGCCGACGTCGCCACACATTATCAGCGCTGACGAAGGCCGTCCGATTGATTTCGCCGTGCTGTCTGCCGGGTTACGGACGCTGGAAAGCCAGGCCGACTGGGTGCTGGTGGAAGGCGCGGGAGGCTGGTTTACGCCGCTTTCGGACACGCAGACCTTTGCTGACTGGGTGCAGGCCGAGCGGCTTCCGGTCATTCTGGTCGTCGGCGTGAAGCTGGGCTGCATCAATCACGCCATGCTGACGGCGCAGGCCGTTCAGCAGGCAGGGCTGACGCTGGCAGGCTGGATAGCCAACGACGTGGTTGCGCCGGGCAGGCGGCATCAGGAGTATCTGGCGACCCTCAAGCGCGTGCTCCCGGCACCGTTCCTCGGGGAAATCCCCTGGATTGCTGGCGATGCTGAGCAGGCCGAAACCGGGCGCTATCTCGACCTCAGCGTCTTGCTTCCCGCGACATCCAGTGGGCAATGAGCTCATCGTTCAGCTCGCTAACGTGGCCCTGAGCCACGTTACGCCCGCGATAAAGCATGCAAAACCGATCCGCCACCCGGCGGATAAACGACAGCTGCTGCTCCGCCAGCAGCACCGTCATGCCTAACTCCCGGTTTAAGCGCACCAGCAGCTGCGCCAGCTTCTGGGCAAATCCGTGTCCTGCCCCATGCGTAGGCTCATCCAGAATCAGCATCCGCGGACGGTTGACCAGTGCATTCGCCAGGGCAAGCTGATACTGATCCTCTGGCGAAAGGGCATTGCCCCGCGTCTGACGTCGCGCGTAGAGTTCCGGGAACAGATCGTATACGCCGCTTTTCGCCGCCGGGTCGGGTTTCCCCATCGCCCGCATGGCAATATGCAGATTCTCCTCAATCGTCAGTTGAGAAAAAATACGCCTGTCCTGCGGCACATAGCCTATTCCCGGCTCTGAACGTTGTTCCGGTGCCGGGCTGAGCAAATCACGCGGCGGTGCGCCCGCTTCATGCCAGATAATCGTGCCGCTTTCGACGGGGATGTTTCCGGTAATACAGTTCATCAGGGTGGTTTTACCCATCCCCGGCAGGCCTATGACGCCTGTACACATCCCTTGCGGAAAATCCAAATCCACGTTCCATAGCGTATGTTGGCTTCCGTAAAACTGATTCACTGCACGCAGACTCAACATCTTTCTCTCCTTAAAAATGCGTAGGGATAGGCCTGACGTGAAGCTGCAAAACGCTTGCCAGAAACCTGAAATCGATTAAAAAAACGACTTTTTTAGGAATAAGCCACAGGAGAGCAGGGTAAAAACGCGTGGCTTGCACATCGACGGTGCCGGGAATGGTGAGTTGTGGTGCAGGACAAAAAATGGCTGAAATGTGAGCAGGATCGCATCTGTTGGTTATGAATGACTCAACTGTTTATCGTCAAAAAAGAGCTATAAAAATTTTTTGTTGCCGCCTCGTGGGAAAATCCGGGAATTTGCTGAGCGGCGGTCTACACGGGCTGGAAGCAGTTATCCACTATTCCTGTGGATAACCATGTGCATTAGAGTTAGAAAACACGCGATAAGCGAGAGAAGACGCGGCTTTCGCCCAAATTGACGCGAAACGCGGCTTTAGAAAATATCGTTTAAAATTTAATTGCTTAGATAAAAGCAATTACCGTAATGAAAGTGTCACTCGTTGCCATAAAACTATCATTACCTGGCTTGACAAATGTTAAAAAAGAAAAAGTTCTGGGGATAACCCAACCTGGCTGGTTTTTTATCTCGTCAGAGCCTAAATTTTGTCCGCTAACGCGCTAATGACTCCGCCGCTACGCTAAATATCCTGACACGCTACTGGTTTTTCATCCAGTGTTTTTTACTGGCATTCCTGGCAACAACGAGTAAAATTACTCACCTGCCGCTTATAACGTCATCAGGTCGTCGCCATGAGTAAACCGTTCAAACTGAATTCTGCTTTCCGCCCCTCTGGCGATCAGCCTGAGGCTATCCGTCGTCTTAAAGAGGGGCTGGAAGACGGGCTGGCGCACCAGACGCTGCTGGGGGTAACCGGCTCGGGCAAAACGTTTACTGTCGCCAACGTGATCGCTGACCTGCAGCGCCCCACGATGGTGCTTGCACCCAATAAAACCCTCGCGGCACAGCTTTACGGCGAGATGAAAGAGTTCTTCCCGGAAAACGCGGTGGAGTATTTTGTCTCCTACTACGATTACTACCAGCCGGAAGCCTATGTGCCGAGCTCTGATACCTTCATCGAGAAAGATGCTTCGGTGAACGAACACATCGAACAGATGCGACTGTCTGCGACCAAGGCGCTGCTTGAGCGACGCGATGTGGTTGTGGTCGCGTCTGTTTCGGCGATTTACGGCCTGGGCGATCCGGATCTCTATCTGAAGATGATGCTGCACCTGACGCAGGGGATGATCATCGATCAGCGCGCAATTTTGCGCCGTCTGGCCGAGCTGCAGTACACCCGTAATGACCAGGCCTTCCAGCGCGGGACGTTCCGCGTGCGCGGTGAGGTGATCGACATCTTCCCGGCGGAATCGGACGATATGGCGCTGCGCGTCGAGCTGTTTGACGAAGAGGTCGAGCGTTTGTCACTGTTCGACCCGCTGACCGGCCACGTTGAGTCGGTGATACAGCGTTTTACCATCTACCCTAAAACGCACTACGTGACGCCACGCGAGCGTATCGTGCAGGCGATGGAAGAGATCAAAGAGGAGCTTGCAGAGCGCCGTAAGGTGCTTCTGGCTAACAATAAGCTGCTGGAAGAGCAGCGCCTGAGCCAGCGCACCCAGTTCGATCTGGAGATGATGAACGAGCTGGGCTACTGCTCGGGTATCGAAAACTACTCGCGCTTCCTCTCCGGGCGCGGGCCGGGCGAGCCACCGCCGACGCTGTTTGACTACCTTCCGGCCGACGGTCTGCTGGTGATCGACGAATCCCACGTCACGATCCCGCAGATCGGCGGGATGTACCGCGGCGACCGCGCGCGTAAAGAGACGCTGGTGGAGTACGGCTTCCGCCTGCCGTCAGCGCTGGATAACCGTCCGATGAAGTTTGAAGAGTTTGAGGCGCTGGCGCCGCAGACCATCTACGTGTCGGCCACGCCGGGCAACTACGAGCTGGAAAAATCCGGCGATGAGGTGATCGATCAGGTGGTCCGTCCGACCGGGCTGCTGGACCCGATTATCGAAGTGCGCCCGGTGGCGACCCAGGTGGACGATCTGCTCTCTGAGATCCGCGCCCGTTCCGCCATCAACGAGCGCGTGCTGGTGACGACGCTCACCAAGCGCATGGCGGAAGACCTGACCGAGTATCTTGAAGAACACGGTGAGAAGGTGCGCTATCTGCACTCGGATATCGACACCGTGGAGCGCATGGAGATTATCCGCGATCTGCGTCTGGGCGAGTTTGACGTGCTGGTGGGGATCAACCTGTTGCGAGAAGGTCTGGATATGCCGGAAGTCTCGCTGGTGGCGATTCTGGACGCCGATAAAGAGGGCTTCCTGCGCTCTGAACGCTCCCTGATCCAGACCATTGGCCGCGCCGCGCGTAACGTCAACGGGAAAGCGATTCTGTACGGCGACAAAATCACCCCGTCGATGGCGAAAGCGATTGGCGAAACGGAACGCCGACGCGAGAAGCAGCAGCGCTACAACGAAGAACACGGCATTACACCGCAGGGGCTGAACAAGAAGGTGGTGGATATTCTGGCGCTGGGTCAGAACATTGCGAAGACCAAAGCGAAAGGCCGCGGCAAGGCACGTTCAGTGGTGGAAGAAGATACCGTCGTACTGACGCCGAAGGCGCTGCAGCAGAAAATCCACGAGCTGGAAGGGCAGATGATGCAGCACGCCCAGAACCTGGAGTTCGAAGAGGCGGCGCAGATCCGCGACCAGCTGCATCAGCTGCGGGATCTGTTTATCGCGGCATCATAGGTAAAGCGGCGTGTATTCCCCCTCTCCCCGTGGGAGAGGGCTGGGGTGAGGGCATCACGCCGCACAAAGCGAACCTAACCCAACGCCTGAATCGCTTTCTCCAGCGCCTCGCGCAGCAGGTGGCGGTCGTGACGATATTTAATATCGCTGGCTTCCAGCGGCTCCTGCACCACCACGCGATCGCCAATCCCTGTCACATCCACTTTTGGCCCAACCACGACACCGTCGATAATTTTCTTACCGACGTACTGCTCCATCAGGTCCAGCTTGTCCGCCAGCGACAGGATCGCCGCTGCCGGGCTCAGCTCACGGCCCAGGTTACCGATATAGACCATCGGGGCAGGGGTGCGACGCAGCGCCTGCGCCAGCTCTTTTACCAGCAGAATGGGCATCAGGCTGGTATAAAAACTGCCTGGACCGATCAGGATAAGATCCGCTTCACCAATGGCCTCCACCGCTTCCCGCGTGGCGGGTACGCTCGGATAGGTCATCAACTCCGTTGGCGGCAGGAGGAGCTGGTCAATGTTCACCTCGCCGTAAACTTCATGCCCTTCGGCATCGATTGCCATCAAGTCAACCGGTTGTTCAGACATGGGGATCAGGAATGCGTCCACCTTGAGCAGATTACGGATTAAGTTGATGGCTTCCAGAGGCCGTACGCTCAGGTGATCCAGCGCCTTTAACATCAGATTTCCGAGGTTATGCCCGGAAAGTTCGCCATTGCCGCCAAAACGGTACTCAAACATCGCCGACGCGACGCTCGGCTCGGTAATTAACTGGTTCAGGCAGTTGCGCATATCTCCCCAGGCAATGCCGCCTTCAGCCCGCCTGATCCGCCCGGTTGAGCCGCCGTTGTCGGTGGTTGTCACTATCCCTGTCAGCCGTGAGCCCAGTGACGACAAAGAGGACATGACGCGGCCCAGGCCGTGGCCTCCGCCAAGAGCGACCACTCGGTCAAGATCCGCAAAAGTGCGATTGCGCATACGTATTCCTTATCACGTTCGATCGCGTAACAGTAACCTAACTACCCCCAAAAGACGATGCCTCACCCAATGCAAAATGACGTATATCAATGCGAAAATGCGGTTTTTAGGTATTCTGTAGCGAAAATGCAGGACTGAATCGCTATATACATAATTATATAGCGAAAAGCGACAATGGCGGAGTGTCGATTTCCACGCTACTATCGCCATAACCACGTTTTCAAAACTGAAAACATACACTCTAGCCCTGGCGCCTGTGTCGAATGATATGGCGCCCTGGCCGTGGCGGATTTGCCACCAGGGTACAGAAAGAAATGACTGTGCCTCCCGATTTGGAAAGGTGTACATGGCTTCACAACTTACTGATGCTTTCGCGCGTAAGTTTTACTACTTGCGTCTGTCGATTACCGATGTGTGCAACTTCCGTTGCACCTACTGCCTGCCCGATGGCTACAAGCCGGGCAGCGTCACCAATAATGGCTTTCTCTCCGTAGATGAAGTGCGCCGCGTCACGCGTGCGTTCTCTGAGCTCGGTACTGAAAAAGTCCGTCTGACCGGTGGCGAACCCTCCCTGCGCCGCGATTTCCCCGACATCATTGCCGCCGTACGCGAAAACGAACGCATCCGCCAGATCGCGGTGACCACCAACGGTTACCGCATGGCGCGTGACGTGGCCAACTGGCGCGACGCTGGCCTAAACGCGATCAACGTCAGCGTGGACAGCCTTGATGCCCGGCAGTTTCACGCCATTACCGGTCAGGACAAGTTCCGCCAGGTGATGGACGGCATCGATGCGGCGTTTACCGCCGGGTTCGAAAAAGTCAAAGTCAACACGGTGCTGATGCGCGACGTAAACCACCATCAGTTGGACACCTTCCTGGCGTGGATTAAATCCCGTCCCATTCAACTGCGTTTTATCGAGCTGATGGAAACGGGCGAGGGCAGCGAGCTGTTCCGCCGTCACCATATTTCCGGCATGGTGTTGCGCGACGAGCTGCTGAAACGCGGCTGGATCCACCAGATCCGCCAGCGCAGCGACGGCCCGGCACAGGTCTTTTGTCACCCGGATTACGAAGGCGAAATTGGGCTTATCATGCCCTATGAAAAAGACTTCTGCGCCAGCTGTAACCGCCTGCGCGTATCGTCGGTGGGCAAGCTTCATCTCTGCCTGTTTGGCGACGGCGGCGTGGATCTTCGCGATCTGCTGGAAGACGATGCCCAACAGGGTGCACTTCAAGCACGCATTTCCGAGGCGCTGACTCACAAAAAGCAGACCCATTTCCTGCATCAGGGCAATACCGGCATTACTCAGAACCTGTCCTACATCGGCGGGTAATCAGTCTTTAGAAGGAACCAGAAGATGAGTCAGGTCAGCGCAGAATTTATCCCGACACGCATTGCTATTCTTACCGTTTCCGACCGCCGTGGAGAAGAAGATGATACCTCCGGCCACTGGCTGCGTGAGGCGGCCCATGACGCGGGGCATACCATCGTCGATAAAGCGATTGTGAAAGAGAACCGCTACGCCATTCGCGCGCAGGTCTCTCAGTGGATCGCCAGTGCTGAGGTGCAGGTGGTGCTGATCACCGGCGGCACCGGCTTTACCGCGGGCGATCAGGCCCCCGAGGCGCTAATCCCGCTGTTTGACCGCGAGGTGGAAGGCTTCGGCGAAGTGTTCCGCATGCTCTCCTTTGAAGAGATTGGCACCTCCACGCTGCAGTCGCGCGCGGTGGCCGGCGTGGCAAACAACACGCTGATTTTCGCCATGCCGGGCTCGACCAAAGCCTGCCGCACCGCGTGGGAAAATATTATTGCCCCGCAGCTGGATGCCCGTACCCGTCCGTGTAATTTTCATCCCCATTTGAAGAAGTAAACTATGTCACAACTGACCCACATTAACGCCGCTGGCGAAGCGCATATGGTGGATGTCTCCGCCAAGGCCGAAACGGTGCGCGAGGCGCGTGCTGAGGCATTCGTCACCATGCTGCCGGAGACGCTGGCGATGATTATCGACGGCAGTCACCATAAGGGTGACGTCTTTGCCACCGCCCGCATCGCCGGTATTCAGGCTGCAAAACGGACCTGGGACCTCATCCCGCTCTGCCATCCGCTGATGCTGAGCAAGGTGGAGGTGAACCTGCAGGCGCAGCCGGAGCACAACCGCGTGCGTATTGAGTCCCTCTGCCGCTTAACCGGCAAAACCGGCGTGGAGATGGAAGCCCTGACGGCGGCCTCCGTCGCCGCGCTGACCATCTACGACATGTGCAAAGCGGTGCAGAAAGATATGGTGATTGGCCCGGTTCGTCTGCTGGCAAAAAGCGGCGGCAAATCCGGTGATTTTAAGGTGGACAGCCATGATTAAGGTGCTCTTTTTCGCCCAGGTGCGCGAGCTGGTCAATACCGACAGCCTGACGTTGGACGCCTCTTTTGAAAATGTCGCCGCCCTGCGCGCGCACCTGGCGGCACAAAGCGACCGCTGGGCGCTGGCGCTCGACGAAGGCAAGCTGCTGGCGGCCGTTAACCAGACGCTGGTGGAGTTCACCCACCCGCTGACTGAAGGGGATGAAGTGGCCTTCTTCCCGCCGGTCACAGGGGGCTAAGATGGTTGAAACCCGAATTCTGGTCGGTCCCGAGCGCTTTAACGTCGGTACAGAATATGACTGGCTGGCGGAGCGCGATGAAGACGGCGCGGTCGTTACGTTCACCGGTAAAGTGCGTAACCACAATCTCGGCGACAGCGTAAAAGCGCTGACGCTGGAGCACTATCCGGGCATGACGGAGAAATCGCTGGCGGCAATTGTGGATGAAGCGCGAGGCCGCTGGCCGCTCGGGCGGGTCACGGTGATCCACCGCATCGGCGAGATGTGGCCCGGCGAAGAGATTGTCTTTGTCGGCGTGACCAGCGCGCACCGCGGTAGCGCCTTTGCGGCAGGGGAGTTCATTATGGATTACCTCAAAACCAAAGCGCCGTTCTGGAAGCGCGAAGCCACGCCGGAAGGCGACCGCTGGGTGGAATCTCGCGACAGCGATAAACAGGCCGCCAGTCGTTGGTAGTCGGTTTACGTGGATGTGTTACTCTTAATGTGTGTGTGTCTTCTTAACCTTAATCAGGAGTGAATCATGGACCGATTTCCGCGTTCCGATTCAATAGTACAGCAGACCCGTAGCGGGCTGCAGACGTATATGGCGCAGGTGTACGGCTGGATGACGGTCGGCCTGCTGCTTACCGCGTTTATCGCGTGGTATGCGGCGAACACGCCTGAGCTGATGATGTTTATCTTCTCCAGCAAAATCACCTTCTTTGGGCTGATTATCGCACAGCTGGCGCTGGTGTTTGTGCTTTCCGGCCTGGTGCAGAAACTCAGTGCCGGAATGGCGACCACGCTGTTTATGCTCTATTCGGCGCTGACCGGGCTGACGCTCTCCAGCATTTTCATCGTCTACACCTACTCCTCCATCGCCAGCACCTTCGTGGTGACCGGCGGGATGTTCGGCGTGATGAGCCTTTACGGTTACACCACCAAACGTGACCTGAGCGGCTTAGGTAATATGCTGTTTATGGGGCTGATCGGGATTGTGCTGGCATCGCTGGTGAACCTGTGGCTGAAGAGCGACGCGCTGATGTGGGCCGTGACCTATATCGGTGTAGTAGTCTTTGTCGGGCTGACGGCCTATGACACTCAGAAGCTGAAAAACATCGGCGAGCAGATCGACGTGCGCGACAGTTCAAACCTGCGCAAATACTCGATTCTGGGCGCGCTGACGCTGTATCTGGACTTCATCAACCTGTTCCTGATGCTGCTGCGGATTTTCGGCAACCGTCGCTGAGGTTGTTTTGCCGGGTGGCGGTGCGGTCTGGTGCCCTCACCCTGACCCTCTCCCACGGGAGAGGGAACAAACGCTTAAAACGGCAACAAAGTTGCCGTTTTGCTTTTATTTCGCCATTGCCTTCTCATTTTTCGCCCGTAACTTTTTCGCCCGGCTCTCCAGCACCAGATAACAGACCGTTGCCAGCGCCAGCGGCAGGAAGTAATAGAGCATGCGGTAGGCGAGCAGGGCGGCAATAATCGTCCCCTGTGAAACATGTTCTCCGGCCAGCAGCGCGATAAACACCGCCTCCAGCACACCAATTCCCGCCGGAATATGCACGATAACCCCGGCGATACTGCTCACCAGCAGCACGCCCAGCACGAAGAAGTAGTTCACGTCCTCGCCAATCAACAGCCAGATGATCGCCCCCATCGCCATCCAGTTGGCGCTGGATACCGCCATCTGCAGCACCGCGAACTTCCACGACGGCAGTACCAGTTTCTGCCCTTTAATGGTCATATGGCGACGTCTGGCAAAGGCGCAGGCCCACAGATACACGGCGATGATCAGCAGCAGCACGATGCCGAGAATGCGCAGCGTGGCCTCGTCGATATACCAGTGCGCGGGCAGCTGCACCACGCCGATGGTGAAAATCACCCCGCCCAGCAGAATGTACCCCAGCCAGTTGGTGGTGATACTCAGCGAGAAAATGCGGGTGATGGTGCCACCCGGCAATCCGAGACGCGAGTACAGGCGATAGCGCATGCCGATGCCGCCCACCCAGGTGCTCAGCGTCAGGTTGAAGGCGTAGCAGATAAACGACACCAGCATCACCTGACGTTTAGCCAGCTTGTGGCCGCAGTAGGCACGACCGAGCAGATCATAGCAGCCGTACATCAGGTAGCTGACGATAACCAGCCCTACGGCACCGAGCAACACCAGCCGGTTATAGTTGCGGATAACCTTCCACACCTCTTCCCAGTCCACTTTCTGCGCGTAGACCACCAGCAGTACCGCGACCGCAATAAAAAATACCCAGGTGAGGATTTTTTTCGCCAGCCGCCAGCGAGGATGAGATTTTGACATCAGGGTTTGCCTCCATCTTCCGCTTCAACGCGGTCCTGGGTTTCCATTTCAGGCTGTACCGGCGGGTCAACCTGCGCCAGCTTTGGCGTATGCGCCGGCAGCCAGCCGACCATCGCCGGGAAGTGGCGCAGGAAGTGGAACACCACCACGCCGATGCCAACGTTCCACCAGCTCCGTTTCGGCACCATGGACTCATCCACCCGTACGCAGTCCTTATGGATAAGTCCCTGAAGGTTATCCCGCAGGGTCTGGTTAAACTGACGGTCGTGGATGATCAGGTTCGCTTCCAGGTTAAGCGACAGGCTCAGCGGATCGAGGTTACTGGAGCCGACGGTTGCCCAGTGGTCATCCATGACGGCCACTTTGCCGTGCAGCGGGCGGCGGCGGTATTCATATATCTGCACGCCGCTTTTCACCAGGTAGCGGTAGAGCAGGCGCGCGCCCACCTTCACAATCGGCATATCCGGCTCGCCCTGCACAATCAGTTTAACGCTCACGCCGCGTCGGGCCGCGTTGCGCATGGCGTGCAGAATACGGTAGCCGGGGAAGAAATAGGCGTTGGCGATAATCACTTCGCGCTTCGCATTGGCCAGCATCTTCAGGTAATGACGTTCAATATCGTCCCGATGCTCCTCGTTGTCCCGCCAGACAAACAGCGCCTGCGCTTCGCCGGGCTTGCGGTTCTCTTCCGGGCGATGACGGCGTCGCCACCAGCGGCGAGCGGCCTCTTTACCGGGCAAGTTTTCCAGCACGAACAGCTGGATGTCCTGAACCACCGGTCCCTCAATGCGGATCGCGTAGTCCTGCTTGGCCTCCGGGCCGTAATCCGACATATGCTCGGCGGAGTAGTTAATGCCGCCCACGAACGCCACCGTTTCGTCCACTACGACGATTTTGCGGTGCATGCGGCGGAACAGGTTGGTGCGCATGCCGAACAGACGCGGAGCGGGATCGTAGTAGCGGAACACCACGCCGGCGGCGGTGAGCTCGTTAACAAATTCATCGCTAAGATCCGGCGAGCCATATCCATCGAGCAGCACCTCGATTTTTATCCCGCGCCGGGCGGCATGCAGCAGTACGCTGTGCAGCTGCCTGCCAACGTCGTCTTCAAACCAGATAAACGTTTCAAGGTAGACTTTCTGCTGTGCGTGGCTAATCGCCTCAAAAACCGCCGGATAGAAGTTATCGCCGTTTTCCAGCAGCGTAATACGGTTACCTTCCTGCCAGGTGCATTTCATAAGTGGATCTCCGCGCTCAGCGGGGCATGGTCGGAAAGATGTCGCCAGTTCAGTAACGCCAGCGCCGTCGGGCTGCTGGCATGCGCATTTTTCACGTAGATGCGGTCCAGGCGCAGCAGGGGGAAGCGCACCGGAAACGTCCGTGCGGGACGACCATGTGCCCTGGTGAAAATTTCCTCCAGTCCCGCTTTGACCTTCAGCGGATGGTTGGCGCGCTGCCGCCAGTCGTTAAAATCCCCGGCGACCACCACGGGTTCGCCTTCCGGCAGCGCATTGGTCCAGTCCGCCAGCATCTGCAGCTGCGCCTGGCGGTGGGCTTCACGCAGTCCGAGGTGAACGCAGCCCACGTGAACCGGAACGTCAAGTTCTGGCGGCGTGATGCGGCAGTAAAGCAGCCCGCGCTTTTCGCTCTCCCCGACGGAAACGTCCCGGTTCTCATAATGTTCTATAGGAAAACGCGACAGCACCGCATTACCGTGATGGCCTTCCGGATAGACCGCGTTGCGGCCGTAAGCGTAATCGCTCCACATGGTGTCGGCCAGGAATTCATAGTGCGGCGTATCGGGCCAGTTTTCAAAATGCATGGGGTGTACCTCGTGCGCGCCCATCACCTCCTGCAGGCAGACAATGTCCGCGCTGACGGTGCGTACCGCGTCGCGCAGCTCCGGTAAAATGAAGCGGCGGTTAAATGCTGTGAAGCCCTTATGAATGTTTATCGTCAGCACCTTAAGCGAGAAATGCTGCGTTTTTTTGCTCATAAACACCTTCCTGGGTGACTATCCCGATGAAAATAAAGTGTAGTCGGCGTCACAAAAAGATGCGGCGTTACGGAATTTTCCGTAAAGTGCGGTAGTCTGATTAAGCAGAGAAAAATCCTTCAGGAGAGAAGCCATGAAGTGGCAACAACGTGTTCGTGTCGCAACGGGTTTGAGTTGCTGGCAGATAATGTTGCATTTACTGGTCGTGGCCGTACTGGTGATGGGCTTGATGAGCGGCACGCTGGTGCGTGTTGGCTTAGGGTTATGCGTCCTCTATGGCGTCACCGTACTGTCGATGCTGTTCTTACAGCGCCACCATGACGCGCGCTGGCGCGAGGTGGGTGATGTGCTCGAAGAGCTCACCACCACCTGGTACTTTGGTGCCGCGATGATCGTGCTGTGGCTGCTGTCACGCGTGCTGCAAAACAACCTGCTGCTGGCCCTCGCGGGTCTGGCAATCCTTGCAGGGCCAGCGGTAGTGTCGCTGCTCACTAAAGAGAAAAAGCTACGCAATGTTGCGTCTAAACATCGCATAGGCCACTGACCCCGTCGTGGCCGCTATGACCAGTAGCGGCCACAAACTTCCCCACACAATGTCCAGACTCGCATCCTTCAGATAGATCTGCTTGGTGATATCCGTAAAATGTCGAATCGGGTTTATCCACGTCAAATCCTGCAGCCACACCGGCATGTTCTCGACGGGCGACACGTACCCGGAGAGCAGAATCGCCGGCATCATAAAGACGAATACCCCGATAAACGCCTGCTGCTGCGTGGAGCAGAGCGCTGAAATCAGCAGCCCAAACCCCACCAGCGACAGCCCGTAAATCACCATCGTGAAGTAAAACAGCGCCAGCGATCCGGCGAACGGGATCTCGTAGGCCCAAATTCCCACTCCCAGCACGATGGTGGCCTGGAAGGTGGCGACGATCAGCGCTGGTACCGCTTTGCCGACGAAAATCTGCCAGGTGGCGAGCGGGGAAACCAGCAGCTGATCCAGCGTGCCCTGTTCGCGCTCGCGAGCCACGGACAGGGAGGTCACGATCATCACCCCGATGGTGGTGATCATGGCGATCAGCGACGGCACCACAAACCACTTGTAGTCCAGATTCGGGTTGTACCAGTTGCGCACCACCAGCTCGCTGTTATTGGGCTTCGGTTTGCCCTCCATCAGCTCCTGCTGATACTCCTTCACTATCTGCTGCAGGTAGTTGGCCGCTATCTGGGCGCTGTTGGAGTTGCGCCCGTCGAGGATCAGCTGCATTGGCGCGGTCTGGAAGGTATCCAGATTGCGGGAGAAATCCGCCGGAAAACGCACCAGCAGCAGCGCTTTTTGCGTGTCGATAGTGGGCTGGATCTCCTGCGGGCTTTTAAGCAGCAGGATGTGGGTAAAGGCCTTCGCCCGGGCAAAACGCTGCGTCAGCTCGACGGCGTGTTTGCCGTTGTCTTCATTATAAATGGCAATGGTGGCGTTAGTTACCTCAAGGGTGGCGGCAAACGGGAACAATAAAACCTGAAGCAGCACCGGCAGCACCAGAATGGCGCGGGTTTGCGGCTCGCGCAACAGGGACTGCAGCTCTTTGCGGATCAATGTCCATAAGCGGTGAAACATGTGCGCTCCTTAATCCAGTCGCCGTTTGGTTTTCAGCCACGTCAACCCGATAAACATCACTGCCGACGCCAGCAAAAACACGGTATTGATAATCAGCACCACCGGGATATTCCCCGCCAGAAACAGGCTCTGCAGCGTGCTCACGAAGTAGCGCGCCGGAATGATGTAGGTCACAGCGCGGATCACCGCCGGCATGCTGTCTATCTGGAAGATAAAACCGGAGAGCATAATCGATGGCAGGAAGGCGGCGTTGAGCGCTACCTGGGCGGCGTTAAACTGGTTGCGGGTGATGGTGGAGATGAGCAGCCCCATCCCCAGCGTGCTCAGTAAAAACAGGCTGGTGATAAAGAACAGTACCACCAGCGAGCCGCGGTAAGGCACGCCAAGAATAAAGACCGCGACCAGCATGCAGAGCAGCATCGCCAGCATGCCGAGGAAGTAGTAGGGGATGAGCTTGCACAGCAGCAGCTCAACCCGCGTCACCTCGGTGGAGAGCAGCGCCTCCATAGTGCCGCGCTCCCACTCGCGGGCGATGACCAGCGAGGTGAGGATCGCGCCAATCACCGTCATAATGATGGTCACCGCCCCCGGAATAATAAAGTGCTGGCTGATGGCGGCGGGGTTAAACCAGTAGCGCGTCTGCACATCGATGAGCGGTTCAAACGTCTCGCCCCGATCTTCGGCGCGCTGCATCTGCCAGAGCTGCCAGATCCCCTCCGCATAGCCCTGCACGAAGTTGGCAGTGTTCGGCTCGCTGCCGTCGGTAATCACCTGAATCGGCGCATCGGCACCCGGGCGCGCCATGGTGGCGGCGAAATCCACCGGGATGACGATCATGCCGCGAATTTTCCCGGCCTGCATTTTCTGGATCAGTTCCTGCCGGTTGTCGCTGACGGTGGCGTCAATGTAGGGTGAGCCGGTCATGGCATGGGTGAAGTCCAGCGCCTCTTCGCTCTGCTGCTCCAGCAAAATACCGACCCGCAGTTTGCTGGAGTCGAGGTTAATGCCGTAGCCAAAGATAAACAGCAGCAGCAGGGGGATCACCACCGCAATCAGCCAGCTGCTGGGGTCACGCACGATCTGCCGCGTCTCTTTGATGCACAGGGCGCGCACCCGGCGCCAGGAAAGGGCGTTACTGCGCATGAGCATTCTCCTTATCCCAGTCGTGGATGAGGGTGATAAACGCCTGCTCCATGGTCGGGTCTGGCTGTGCGTCGTCGGCGGCCTGCGCTTTCAGGTCGTCCGGCGTGCCGTGGGCAATCAGCTTGCCGCGATAGACCAGCCCGATGCGGTCGCAGTATTCCGCCTCATCCATAAAGTGGGTGGTGACCATCACGGTCACGCCTTTTTCCACCATGCTGTTGATGTGCAGCCAGAACTCGCGGCGGGTGAGGGGATCGACGCCTGAGGTGGGTTCATCAAGAAACAGGATATCCGGCTCGTGCATCAGCGAGCAGGCCAGCGCCAGCCGCTGCTTAAAGCCGAGCGGCAGCTCGTCGGTGGCGTGGGACGCAATATTCGTTAACCCGAAGGCGTCGCTCATACGGCGGATTTTTTCATTCTGCGCCCGCCCGCGCAGGCCGTACACGCCGGAGAAAAAGCGCAGATTCTGCTCGACCGTCAGGTTGCCGTACAGCGAGAATTTCTGCGCCATATAGCCGAGATGCTGGCGCGCTTTGCCGGAGCTGACCTTGAGATCCATGTCCAGCACCAGCGCCTTGCCGGACGTCGGGACCAGCAGGCCGCACATCATCTTAAAGGTGGTGGATTTTCCCGCGCCGTTCGGCCCGAGCAGGCCAAATATCTCGCCGCGCTTCACCGCAAAGTTGACGTTGTCGGTGGCGGCGAAGTCCCCGAATTTTTTGGTGAGCGATTTTGCTTCGATCACCGTTTCGCCCGGCGTGCCTTCCACCGTGTGCAGGATCGAGCCAAGGGGCGATTCCGACGTGCCTGCACCGCCCAGCAGGTCGATAAACGCATCTTCAAAGCGCGGGGCGGTCTCGTCCATTTCAATCTCAGGCATGCCCGGCGCACGGCGAATATCGTCGACGGTGGCCTCTTTTTTGAGGATCACGCGCACCGAGCGGCCCTGAATCATCCCGTCGCTCACCTGCGGCAGCTTCAGCACCCGCTGCAGCAGCCTGCGGTTGGACTCCTGCGGGCTGTGCAGAAGAAAACTGCGCCCGGCCATGGTGTGCGTCAGCTCGGTCGGTTCGCCCTGATAGAGCAGTTCGCCCTCGTTCATCAGCAGCACGTCACGGCACTGCTCGGCCTCGTCGAGGTAGGAGGTGCTCCAGAGGATCAGCATCCCGTCGCCCGCCAGCTCGTGCACCATCTGCCACAGCTCGCGGCGGGAGATCGGGTCTACGCCGACGCCGGGCTCATCGAGCAACAGCACTTTTGGTTCGCCCACCAGCGTACAGGCCAGCCCCAGCTTCTGCTTCATCCCGCCGGAAAGCTTGCCCGCCAGCCGGTCGGTGAACGGGCCGAGGGAGGTAAATTCGAGCAGTCGGGCGAAGGTTTTCTGCCGGGTTTCACCGGTGACGCTGCGCAGGTCGGCGTACAGATTGAGGTTCTCCATCACCGTCAGATCTTCGTACAGGCCAAACTTCTGCGGCATATAACCGAGCATGGCGTGGAGCGCGCCGTCGTCTTTTATCGGGTCAAGGCCAAGCACGCTGGCCGAGCCTTCATCCGGCTTCAGCAGCCCCGCCAGCATCCGCATCAGCGTGGTTTTGCCCGCGCCGTCCGGGCCCACCAGTCCGGTCACGTAGCCTTTCTGAATGGTGCAGTTCAGCGGCGCGACCGCCGGTTTATCCATTCCGGGGAAGCGTTTGACCAGATTATTGAGCTGGATAACCGCATCATTCATGTCGTTCCCCGTCGTTTAAGGTCACGGTAACAGGCATGCCCTGACGCAGCGCGTCGTCCGCGTCGGTGACGATGATGCGCAGGCGGTACACGAGGTCGGTACGCAGATCCGGCGTTTCTACCGTTTTCGGGGTGAATTCGGCGGTAGGGGAGACAAAGCCCACTTTGCCGTGATACGGCTTGTCCGGGCGACCGTCGGTATAGAGCAGCAGCTCGCGGCCCGGCTGCATCTGGCCGAGATTCGGCTCATCAATGTAGGCCCGCACCCATACCGGACGGGTTAAGGACAGCGTCAAGACGGTGCTGCCCGCGCTGAGCATGCTGCCCGGCTCTACCGCGCGGGTCATCAGCGTGCCGTCAGACGGGGCGGTTAAGATAGTGTCGTGCAGATCCAGCTCCGCCTGAGCCAGCTGCGCCTGCGCCTGCTCGAGGCTGGCCTTCGCCTGGGCGATGTCCTGCTCGCGGTTACCGGAGCGGTACTGGCTTAATTTATCCTGCGCGGATTTCAGCGTCGCCTGCGCCTGGTCGCGGGATGACCGCGCGTTTTCCAGATCGTTGGCGGAAATGGTGCGGCTTTTCCACAGTCCCTGCTGGCGGTTATAGAAGTTCTGCGCGTAGTCGTAGGCGGCTTTGGCCTGCTTAACGGCGGCAGCGGCCTGGGCAATCTCCTCATCGCGATAGCCTGCCAGCATCAGGTCATACTGCGCCTGGGCGACGGAGACGCCGGCTTTTGCCTGCATCAGCGCGTTCTCAAAGGGGGCTTTATCCAGCACGCCGAGCGTCTGCCCGGCTTTGATGGCATCGCCTTCGTCAACGCTCAGCGAGGCGAGACGTCCGCCGACGCGGAAGCTCAAATTCACCGTGCGAATATCCACGTTACCGTACAGCGTCAGGCCCCGATCCTGCTGGCTCTGATACCACAGCCAGCCACCGATTCCCGCGGCAAGCAAAACAACAACCACCAGAACGATGGCGACAGGTTTTTTCATCACTTCAGGCTCCTTTGCGTTAAGCCTTGCAGGATCAGATCGAGATGACAGGTGATGACCTGGCTAATCTGCGCGGCTTTATCCTCATCGAATTGTGCCCAGCCTGTGCGTAACAGGATGGTTTCACGCCCCAGACGGAAGGCGAGAATTTCGCCCAGCAGAGCGTGGGTATGCAAAATGGTGTCGGTATCGCTGGCGTCCCGCCCGGTGTAGGCGGCAATCAGCCGGGTCAGATGGGTGTGCATTGGGGCAATCACCTGATCGTGTACCAGCTGATAAGCGGCAGTGGGGGAGAGCTGCTCGCGGGAGATAAATTTGCTCAGGTTGAGCGTATCGTCGTGCGTCAGCAGGCGGATCATATTGTGGCAGGCATTGAGAATAAGTTGCCTGATAGCGGTACGATCCGGCGTCGGCTGGCTCAGCAGCGCGCAGGCCTCCTCAACGTGTGGGCGAAAATTGTTGCCGATAAAATCGGCAATCCACTGGGCGCAGGCGAGGTATAAATCCTCTTTTGAGCCAAAATAGTAGGTAATGGCCGCAATGTTTTGCCCGGCCTGGGCGGCGATATCCCGCGTGGTGGCATGCAGGCCATACTCGCCAAACTGCGCCAGCGCGGCGGCGATAAGCTGGCTTTTGGCCTGTTCACCTTTGGTTGTCGTCGGTGTCGTATTCATGTCGGCATTAAAAATTAATCAATCGATTGATTAAAATTATACCTGAATCGCTAAATCGTCGAGGGATACGACAGGGATATTTTATGCGCCACGTCACAAAAGCTGCTACACTCCGCACCTTCGCGACATTGTGGTTTTTGTCCTTCTATTCGTGATATCTCCCTGAAAACTACACCTGTGATGGTCGGGGCGGTTCGGAGTTTTTATGTCTTTTGATTCCCTTGGCCTGAACCCGGAAATTCTGCGCGCGATCGCAGAGCAGGGCTACGTTGAGCCAACCCCTATCCAGCAGCAGGCTATTCCGGCCGTGCTTCAGGGCCGTGACCTGATGGCCAGCGCCCAGACCGGCACCGGTAAAACCGCGGGCTTTACCCTGCCGCTGTTAGAGCTGCTGGTAAAAAACCAGCCGCACGCCAAAGGCCGTCGTCCGGTGCGCGCGCTGATCCTCACCCCAACCCGCGAGCTGGCAGCCCAGATTGGCGAGAACGTGCGTGAGTACAGCCGCTATCTCAACATTCGCTCGCTGGTGGTTTTCGGTGGCGTGAGCATTAACCCGCAGATGATGAAGCTGCGCGGCGGCGTGGACGTGCTGGTGGCAACGCCGGGCCGTCTGCTGGATCTGGAACACCAGAACGCGGTGAAGCTCGACAGCATTGAAATTCTGGTGCTGGACGAAGCCGACCGCATGCTCGATATGGGCTTCATTCATGATATTCGTCGCGTGCTGGCGAAGCTGCCGCCGCGTCGCCAGAACCTGCTCTTTTCCGCGACCTTCTCCGATGAGATCAAGGCGCTGGCGGAAAAGCTGCTGCATAACCCGCTTGAAGTGGAAGTGGCGCGCCGCAACACCGCTTCCGAGCAGGTGACGCAGCACGTTCACTTTGTGGATAAAAAGCGCAAGCGGGAGCTGCTCTCCCAGATGATCGGTCAGGGCAACTGGCAGCAGGTGCTGGTCTTTACCCGCACCAAGCACGGTGCCAACCACCTGGCGGAACAGCTGAATAAAGACGGCATCCGCAGCGCGGCGATCCACGGTAACAAGAGCCAGGGCGCGCGTACCCGCGCGCTGGCGGACTTCAAGTCCGGCGACATCCGCGTGCTGGTGGCGACCGACATCGCTGCCCGTGGCCTCGATATTGAAGAGCTGCCGCACGTGGTGAACTACGAGCTGCCAAACGTGCCGGAAGATTACGTTCACCGTATCGGTCGTACCGGCCGTGCGGCAGCAACAGGTGAGGCGCTCTCTCTGGTCTGCGTGGACGAGCATAAGCTGCTGCGCGACATCGAACGCCTGCTGAAGAAAGAGATCCCGCGCATCGAAACCCCGGGCTATGAAGTGGACCCGTCCATCAAAGCGGAGCCGATTCAGAACGGTCGTCAGGGTGGTGGTCGCGGTCAGGGCGGCGGTGGTCGCGGCCAGCAGCCGCGTCGTGCTGAAGGTGGCGCGCCGAAGTCATCCGGCAAACCGCCGCGTCGTAATAACGACGGCAAGCCGGCCGGTGAAAGCCCGTGGCGCAGCGGCGAAGGGAAACCGGCAGGCGAGGGGCAGCGCCGACGCCGCCCGCGCAAGCCTGCTAACCCGCAGTAATCTGGAAGCCCGGTCGTAAAGCCGGGCTTTTCTTTTTGCGACGGCGAAGAGAAAGTGCCACAATAGTGGCTGTTTATACAGTATTTCAGGTTTTCCAATGGCTTTAACCGCGGCGCTGAAAGCGCAAATAGGCGCCTGGTATAAGGCGCTTCAGCAGCAGATCCCCGATTTTATCCCCCGAGCGCCGCAGCGGCAGATGATTGCCGACGTGGCAAAAACGCTCGCCGGGGACGACGGGCGACATCTGGCGATTGAAGCCCCGACCGGCGTCGGGAAAACCCTGTCGTATCTCATTCCCGGCATCGCTATTGCGCGGGAAGAGGACAAAACGCTGGTGGTCAGCACTGCGAACGTGGCCTTGCAGGACCAGATCTTCAGCAAAGATTTGCCCCTGCTGCGCAAAATCATCCCCGATCTCCGCTTCACCGCCGCCTTTGGGCGCGGGCGCTACGTCTGTCCGCGTAACCTGGCGGCGCTGGCCAGCAGCGAGCCCTCGCAGCAGGATCTGCTCGCCTTTCTGGATGACGAGCTGACGCCAAACAACAAAGCCGAGCAGGAGCAGTGCGCAAAGCTGAAAGCCGAGCTCGACGGCTATAAGTGGGACGGCCTGCGGGATCACACTAGCCTGGCGATTAGCGACGACCTGTGGCGCAGGCTCAGTACCGATAAAGCAAGCTGCCTGAACCGCAACTGTCACTACTACCGGGAATGCCCGTTCTTCGTCGCCCGGCGCGAGATCCAGGAGGCGGAGGTGGTTGTCGCCAACCACGCGCTGGTGATGGCGGCGCTGGAGAGCGAAGCAGTGCTGCCGGAGCCGAAAAACCTGTTGCTGGTGCTCGACGAAGGCCACCACCTGCCTGACGTGGCGCGGGACGCGCTGGAGATGAGCGCGGAAATCACCGCTCCGTGGTTCCGACTTCAGCTGGATCTCTTCTGCAAACTGGTGGCGACCTGCATGGAGCAGTTTCGCCCGAAAACCGCGCCGCCGCTGGCGGTACCCGAGCGTCTGAGCGACCACTGCGAAGAGGTTTACAGCCTTATCTCGTCTCTGAACAACATCCTCAATCTTTATCTTCCGGCAGCCCAGGAGGCAGAACACCGCTTCGCGATGGGCGAGTTGCCGGACGAGGTGATGGAGATCTGCCAGCAGCTGGCGAAGCATCTCGAAAAACTGCGCGGGCTGGCGGAGATGTTCCTGAACGACCTCAGCGAGAAAACTGGCTCGCACGACGTGGTGCGGCTGCACCGCATCCTGCTGCAGATGAACCGCGCGCTGGGGATGTTTGAGGCGCAGAGCAAGCTCTGGCGACTGGCCTCGATGGCGCAGGCGTCGGGCGCGCCGGTCACCAAATGGGCCACCCGCGAGGTGCGCGACGGGCAGGTGCATCTCTTTTTCCACTGCGTGGGCATCCGCGTGGCCGATCAGCTGGAAAAGCTGATCTGGCGCAGCGTGCCGCACGTGGTCGTTACCTCTGCGACGCTGCGCTCTCTGAACAGCTTTTCACGGTTGCAGGAGATGAGTGGCCTGAAGGAGAAAGCGGGCGATCGTTTTGTGGCGCTGGACTCGCCGTTCAACCACTGCGAGCAGGGCAAGCTGGTCATTCCACGCATGAAATACGAGCCGCTTATCGACAACGAAGAGCAGCACATTGCGGAGATGGCGGCCTACTTCCGCGAGCAGGTCGAAAGTAAAAAATATCCCGGCATGCTGGTGCTATTTGCCAGCGGGCGGGCGATGCAGCGCTTCCTGGAGCACGTCACCGACCTGCGTTTACTCCTGCTGGTGCAGGGCGACCAGCCCCGTTACCGGCTGGTGGAAACGCACCGCAAGCGCATTGATAACGGCGAGCGCAGCGTGCTGGTGGGGCTACAGTCCTTTGCCGAAGGGCTGGATTTGAAGGGGGATTACCTGACGCAGGTGCATATCCATAAGATCGCCTTTCCGCCTATCGACAGCCCGGTGGTGATCACCGAGGGCGAGTGGCTGAAAAGCCTCAACCGCTATCCGTTTGAGGTGCAGAGCCTGCCTGCGGCGTCGTTTAACCTGATTCAGCAGGTGGGGCGTCTTATTCGTAGCCACGGCTGCTGGGGTGAGGTAGTGATTTACGACAAGCGTTTGCTCACCAAAAACTACGGTCAGCGGCTGCTGAACGCGCTGCCGATCTTCCCGATTGAGCAGCCGGAGGTGCCTGAAGTAAAAAAACGCCCGGCAAAACTGGCCGCCGGGCGCAGGAAAAGCATCCGTGCTAAGGGGCGCGGTCCTACTGGTAAGTAAAGGTCACCTGAATCACGCTGCTGAACGTGCCTGCGGAGACGGGCATAGACGTGGCGTAATAGCGGGCGGAGAGCGGAAACGTGGCCGTGTGGTCAGCCGGGTTAATCGGCACGTTAAACGCCGCCTGCGGGGCGATCAGGATCTTGTCCTGTCGGTCGGCCAGCTCCAGCGCCAGCCCCTTCGCGCTGCCGGTGTTGGCGAATTTGGTCGGGTGCACGCTGTCTGCCTGGCCGTAGAAATAGGCCGTGGCAAGCGCCAGCGTGGCGGGACAGTGCGATACCGAGAGCGAAAAATCTTTCCATTCGCCGGTATCCCCTACATCTTTAAAATTACCTGATACTGCCTGGCCTAAATCTACAGTCAGGTTGCGGCTGGCGCTGTCAATGACGCAGGTGTTGGCGTAAATATTCCCCGTCATCTGGATCTGAATATCATCGGCGTGGGCCTGGGCTATCAGGCCCAGCGCCAGCATCAAAGCTGTTTTTTTCATGATCGTCACTTATAAGCGAGGGTAACGGTGGCGACGGTGTTGGCAGGGCCTGGCGTCACGACGTTGCTGGTTTGTTCGTAGCGAACCTCAAACGGGATCGCCAGCGTCTGGTTGGCGATTGCCTGGCTTTGGGTGTTCACGTAGGTGTCAAAGGTGGCGAGTTGGTTATCAACCAGCATTCTGACCCCGACGCCGGTTGCCATGCCGGGCTGCCGGGTGAGTTTGATCACCCCTTCGAACCCGGTTTCGTAGCCGTTCGAACTGGTGACCTTCACTTCAGGCTGCACGTTGCTGTTGCAGTTCACCGTCACGTCAAAGTTTTGCGCCGGGCTGGATAACATCCCCACGCTAACAAAATCGCTGACCGGGAAGTCGCCCAGATTAATGGTCAGGTTTTTTGGGGAAACGGAGCAGGTGACGTTCTGGAAGTTAACGTTTCCTGCGTAGGCGATAACATTGGGTGAACCAATGCCGTCGTTGCCATATACGCCAATACCGAACTCTGTTTGCGCCTGAAGCAGCGTGCCGGACTGTACCGCATCACTGGTTTTAACCAGCTCAAGCGTGACGTTAAAGTCAAAGGACTGATATCCATCGGTCGAGACATAGCCGATGGGCGTACTGCGGGAATCGCAGGCGACCTTTCCCCCGCCTGAAATGCGCTGGCCCTGGTCGTTCCTTAAGGCAATGCCGACTCCAGGCACGCCTGTGTCATAAACGCCGGTCAACCCGGGTATCTCCGAACCACTTCCGTAATAGCAGGAGATGATTTCCATCCCGCTTTCGTAAGGATGGTTGCAGTTACCCGCGACGTGCACAGTCTGCTCCGTACCGGGAATGGTAGCGCCTACTGCCAGCGTCGTTGGGACCGAAATGGTGGCAACGTTGATCATTTTCGGCATATCGGGCGTAGTGCAGTCAGCCTTCGCATGCGGCATAAATAATGCCGCGGTGCCCAGAATCAGTAAGAAAAAGCATTGTTTTATCATTTGCATAGTCGTTAGCCTGAACGGTGAATCAATGACACTGCGCGGCAGCGTTAATGATGCTGGTTTTCTCTTTCTCATCCGTTAGCGCATAGTCAGCGATGCAGTGCTCGCTCGCGTCCTGTCCCCAGGAAACGGCGAGATGCCCCTGCTGCGGCAGACCCGAAAGATAGGTCTGGCCGTCATTACCCACAATAAACTCGCTGTCCTTATCCTCTGTGGTGACCGTCGCGCCGAACGGCAGCGGTTTGCCGTTGTGCGTCAGCGTCATCAGCACGCGGTTGCCCACGCGGGTGTTAAAGCTGGCGCGCACCACGGCCCCGCGAGTTGGGGTGACGACCTGCGCGGCGTGGGTGACGTCGGCATTGTCCGGCAGCGTTTCGGTATCCAGCGCAATGGTGTTGTGGCGATACGCGGTCACAAACGGGACAACGGTGTAGCCGCGGAAGTCGGTTTCAACGCCGGTCTGGTTAGTGATGTGCGTCCCGTGCGTGCCCGGCGCTTTCACCAGCGCGATGGTCTCACCGAGCGGCTGGCTCAGGGTGATGCCGTTCGCATGGGCAACCACGCCGCCCTGCAGACCGACGTTCACGGTCTGCTGATATTTGTCCTGGCTGACGCCGCCGCTCAGTTCGCCGTATGTTGCTTTGTAATCGGCGTTGAGGCTGGTGGAGTTGCCGCTGCCGGTACTGCTCACCCCCTCCTGAATATTCCAGTTGAGGTTATCTTCTTTCAGCGCCGTACCGTTCAGACCGATATTCTGCGTGGTGCCATCTTTGGTGTTGTTCAGGTTGTAGGTGGCCCAGGTGTTATGCATCCAGTGGTCCAGCGGCACCGAGACGCTCAGCGCGAACTGGTTGTCGTTCGTCACCTCATTGCCGTCTTCGTCGCTGTCGCGGGTGTTTTTGTTCATGCTGTAGCTGAGGCTGTAGCTCACGCCGTGCCAGCTGTTGTTGTAGCTGACGCTCACCGAGGTCATGTCCTGGCTCTGGGTCCAGTAGGTCTCTTTCACCAGGCTCAGGGTTACGGAACCCCAGCCTTCCGGCAGCGTCTGGTCGACGGTGGCTTCGGTACGGGCGCGGCGCTGCTGCGGTTCAGACCAGTCGTCAGAGCGGGTATACGACTCCATGGTGTCTTCCAGGGTGTAAAACCCTTTGCTGTTATAGCGGTAGCCGGCCAGCGAGAAGTTAGTGCCTGACTGGGCGATATCTTTGCTGTAGCGCACGCGCCACGACTGGCCTTTGCTGGCCTGCTGTTTTTTCAGCAGGGCTTTGGCGCGAGTGACGTCAATGGAGAAGGCGCCTAAATCGCCCATGTTTTTCCCGACGCCCACAGCCTGAGACTGATAATGGCTGCTCTGCTGAACGCCGCCGTAGGCGGTGATACCGTAGGGTAAACCGTAGATGGCGCTGCCCTGGGCAAACGGGGTCTTTTCGACATCGTTGTCATAGGAACGATAACGCCCGGCGGTCACGCTGTAGCGCAGGTTTTTTTCACGCTGCAAGACCGGCACGGAGGCAAACGGCACGACAAAATGGCTTTCGCTGCCGTCGGTCTCTTTCACGGTAACCTGCAGGTCGCCGCTGCTGCCGGTGGGGTAGAGATCGTTAATTTCGAAGGCACCCGGCGCGACCGTGTTCTGATAAATGACGTAGCCGTTCTGGCGAACCACCACCAGCGCGTTGCTGTGTGCCGTGCCGCGGATAATCGGCGCGTAGCCTTTCTCGCTGTCCGGCAGCATGTCGCTGTCGGATTTCAGCTCCACCCCGGTGTAGGGAACGCTGTCAAACACGTCGGCAGGGGATGAGCTCTGGCCGACGGTGATGTCGCTTTTCATTGCCACGATATCGCGTTGCGCATAGGTATAAACGGAGGTGAATTTCTGCTCCTCCTCATGGCCCGTGGTGCTGCGATTCCAGGTGGAATAGTTGCGAATGCGCCATGCGCCAACGTTCAGGCCTGGGCGCAGGTTTACGTACTGGCTGCTGTTATCCTGCTCACCGTGCTGTCGCGCGCGGCTGTGGCTGGCATTGGCGCTGTAATTAAGCAGGCCCGCAGTGATCCCTTCGTCAAACTCTTTCGGGTCAATGTAACCGCGAGGCACCTGGCCCAGCGCCGTTTGAGGGATGCTCATCAGCAGCTGCTGGTTGCGAACGCGAAAGGTGGCGGATGCAGCAGGAATGACATGTAAATCAGCACACTGGCCTTTGGCCATCAGCTGCGGAAATTTTTTGGTTTTGATGCCGAGGCTTTTTAATTCCTCAAGGCTAAAGCAAGGCTGCAGCGTGCTGTTGCCCTGCGAATCTTTCTGAAGCGTAAAGGTCACGTTGCGGGTATCAATTTTATTATTATTGATAAATACCGCGACCTCATATTTCCCCGGCGCCTGACCTGGCCCTTTTTCATAGATGGACAAATCGGTTTTACCCTGCTGGGGATTATCAATATCCAGCAGGGCAGGGTTAAAATAATCATCAGCCATAACCTGCTGCGCAAAGATCGCCATTGCCAGGCCACAGAGAATGACCAGCAATGAAGACAATCGGCAGGTGAACGGCTTTTTATGGCTGTACATAATTATTTTATTACCGGGCAAAAGAATTAATGAACGGATTTCGACCAGGTATGGCTGATGCTGCCGAAGTCGGTAATAATGGAATACGTCACGTTCGCGCCCCCGACATTACCCGGTAAGGCAAAATGCGTTTCCGTTTTCGGAACAGCCCAGGTAGCTTTCGCGACTTTATGACCATTCAGCGTAACGGTCTGGAAATTCATATAGAACGGCGTGGGGTTATTCACCACCAGATCGTTCCCTTCGCGGCGCCATTCAAGTTTATCCGCCACATCTTCTGGTCTGCCTTTTACCGCAGACGGGCGATACAGTAATTTGATTCGAGTATTAATGGCGATTTGCAGCGTATTTACCCCCTCAACGTGTTTTGAGGAAGGGATTGCTTTAATGTTCAACCAGTACAGGGATTCCCTGTCTTCTGGTAAATTTCCGCCCGTACGCACCACGCGCAGAACGTTATCTTCGTGCGCATCCAGACGGAAAAGCGGCGGGGTGATCAGGAACGGGGCTTTGGCCAGGTTTTTACCGCCGGAATCAACCCAGGACTGCACCAGATAATCCGTCGCATCTGGATTT
Source organism: Enterobacter cloacae complex sp. I3 (assembly GCF_014896175.1). Lineage (NCBI taxonomy): Bacteria > Pseudomonadati > Pseudomonadota > Gammaproteobacteria > Enterobacterales > Enterobacteriaceae > Enterobacter > Enterobacter cloacae complex sp. I3. The sequence continues at coordinate 161,662 of NZ_JADBQZ010000005.1, read as the reverse complement.
GAAAGACCAAGAGAAGATTCCTTTTTATCTCCCTGATAGACCAGTCGGGTGCCGTTAATAATGACCCCAGCATGTGAAGCAGTTGCTACCAGTAAAAGCGTGCTCAGTAAATAACCGTGGCGCATAAAGATTTCTCAATGAATAGAGAAGGTATTAATGCTCGCGAAAGCATTAATATCTCCGGATTGATAAGATCAGTTATAAATAACGGTGAAGGTTGAAACGGAGTTAGCAGGGCCTGCGGTAATTGCCGGGCCGGTTTGGATATAGCGTGCGCCGAACTCCAGATCGTTAACCGCCGTGCCGGAGGTTAACTGATACTGCTGAGACGGCGTATACAGGCTGACAGGCTGCTGCGAGGCATCCACCAGCTGAATCGCCACCCCTGTCGCCGCATCGGTATCTGGCGTTAAGGCAAGCGTTGAATTGTTATTCGCATCCGGTGTTCCGCCAAAGTTAATGGCGGCGGAGGTGACCGTGTCAGGACAATTCGTTAACTGAATATCAAACTTCGTTAAGGTGCTGGTAGAGCCTGCACCGGTAAATACCGTTTTAGACACTTTCCCCAGCTGTACATTTAATGGATTACTTAATCCATTTACGACCTGACAAGCAGAATCGATAATTTCGCCGGTGAAGTTTATTTGCCCTTCACCGTTCGTTGCCGCAAACGTGGATGCAGAACATCCCACCGCTGCGGCGATGATTAAACCTAAAGCAACCTTGTTCATAGCAAATCCTGATATGTTTCGGGTGAGAGCGTTGCCTGGACGTTTTCACCGTTGACCCTTAATGACTTTCCGCTGGTTATTTAATCAAAAAATGTATGAATACGAATCTGCTATAGAAATCACAAATACTTGAAAAAAAGCTTGTGTTTATTTTTTGCTATTAAAACAGAAGGTTGTCTTAAGGGATAAAAAACTAACGGAGAGCCATTCATCAGGGCTATAGTGTTAACAAGATAGGCTGTCAGGAGGAATGTCGTGGATTATCGCAAAATTATCAAAGAGGTAGGACGTGGGAAAAACCACGCCCGCGACCTGGACCATGAAACCGCTCGCGCGCTTTACACCCGTATGCTCAACGGCGAGGTACCGGACCTGGAAATGGGCGGCATCCTGATTGCGCTGCGTATCAAAGGCGAAGGCGAAGCGGAGATGCGTGGTTTCTACGAGGCGATGCAAGCGCAAACGCTGCGCTTAACGCCGCCAGTGGCAAAACCGATGCCGATTGTGATCCCGAGCTATAACGGGGCGCGCAAGCAGGCAAACCTGACGCCGCTGCTGGCGATATTGTTACATAAGCTGGGGTTCCCGGTGGTGGTACATGGGGTCAGCGAAGATCCCACGCGCGTACTGACAGAAACCATCTTTGAACTGCTGGGCATTGAACCGACTCTCCATGCCGGTCAGGCGCAGGCAAAGCTGGAGGGGAACCAGCCGGTCTATATTCCCGTTCGTGCGCTCTGCCCGTCTTTGGAAAAGCAGCTGGACATGCGCTGGCGCATGGGCGTGCGTAACAGTGCGCACACCCTGGCGAAGCTGGCAACGCCGTTTGCTGAGGATGCCGCACTGCGCCTTTCCAGTGTTTCTCATCCGGAGTACGTGACGCGCGTCGGTCAGTTCTTTGCCGAAATCGGTGGACGCGCACTGCTGATGCACGGAACAGAAGGGGAGGTGTACGCCAACCCGCAGCGTTGCCCACAGCTGATGCTGATCGATTCTGCCGGTACGCGCGTTGTGCTTGAACGCGGGGAAGAAAACAGCGATGTGATTCTGCCGGAGTCAAAAGATCCGCAGGTTACCGCGCACTGGATTACGCAGTGCCTGGCCGGAAACGTGCCGGTCCCACAGTCGATCAAACTGCAAATGGCCTGCTGCTTGCTGGCGACAGGGGAGGTAGAGACGGTGGAAGCGGGGTTACAGCGGGTGGCACAGTCGTTTTAGGCAAAAAAAAAGCCCGTCCAGTGGCGGACGGGCAAGCAAGGGTAACAAACAACAGGGTCAATGAGGGTTGGAGCAGCTCACCAGAGGGTTTGGCGAGGGTACAGCATTCATTTCAGGCGATTATTTGTAGATAACCGCAGTACCGCTCAGCTTGTTATTGGTGTTAGCGGAGGTGATGGTGTATCCGCTTGCACCGGCAGCAGCGGCTTTCTCAGCCAGCTTGGCTTCCAGGCCGTCCAGCGTGGTCGCGCCTTCTGCACTTACCACACCGATTTTATTCATGCTCTGGGCCTGAGTGGATGAAACAGGCTCTACGGCGAATGCGCCGAAAGACAGAGCGGACAGGGCAACAGCAGCTACAGCATATTTGATGGTTTTCATAATTAATCTCTCGCAGGTGTTTTCTGTTAAGGGGACGATGTTCCGTCGATGTGATAAGTGTCACGTTTTTTCCTGAGGGATAAAATCGAAGAGAATTGACGTGATCAGTCAAAAAAATTGAATGACAAATAACTTATTGAATATTAATAAATTCAAACCAGCGCTTTACACTTCTTGTGGATGCGCTTTACAGAACAAAGATGAAGGGCACATTTTGCTACGCGGTTCGCTAAAAACCGTGAGCGTAAAGGTAAGTGCAGGCAGGGTTAACTTAGGTAAAGGAGAGTCAGCGTAACTGGCTATCTTTCGATCCTCTGCGATTATAACCTGAATGTGAGGCGTTTTTTGAATCTTTATCCTGCTGGCAGGTAATACATAACCTTACGCCTGGAATGGCTTTACGCCGCGCCTCCGGGATCGGCTCTCCGCATTCTTCGCACTCCTTCAAACTTTCGCCGCGCGGAATCTCACCGCGAGCGCGCGCAACCGCATCTTCAATGGTACTGTTGATCTGTTCGTTAACGGCGTCGTCATTCGCCCAACCGGAAGCCATGGCATCCTCCTGAAATCGGTTTATACCCTGCTTTTAATATGGGGTTAAAAAATGAACAATCAAGATAAAGCGGAAATGAACTGCATCCGGCAGGCAGATGCAGTCTTGTTGTGGAGGAAAAAAATTATTTATAGATGGTTGCTGTGCCGTACATATGGTTATCTCCGCCAGCGGAGTTCACGACAAAGCCTTTCGCACCTTCCTGGCGGGCTTTTTCGGCCAGTTTATTCTGCAGATCGTCCAGGTTACTTGCGCGACTTACCGAGACGGTGCCCGCCGGACGCAGTTGGCTAGTATCGGTACTTTCATTCAGTGGCTGAACGGCCATCGCAGAAAATGAAGCCGTTGCCAGGGCGCCGGCGATAACAGCAAGGGTCAGGTACTTTTTCATAATCACATCCTCATGAGGAAACAACAGGTGATTCCCTTTAAGTTTAGAAGCCTGACGAGTGTGACTTAGCGCAAATATTTGATGATGATCTGCTTATTTTTTGAACGATAAAAACTGACAATTCGCTGACAGATCATAGACGTAGAGGTGTTTGATTTACGGTGTTTTTTTAAGCGCCGCAGAGAAAGATTTACCGCTGGGCCAGCACAGGGTATCTTACGCCGCTGTTTAAAGGAGAACGCCATGACTTCCCAAAAGCCGGGATTGCACCCACGAAATCGCCACCGCAGCCGCTACGACATGAACGCCCTGTGCCAGAGCTGCCCTGCGCTGCAGGACTATATTGTCCAGACCCCAGCGGGTGAGCCGACCGTCAACTTTGCCGATCCGCAGGCGGTGAAAACGCTGAACAAAGCCCTGCTGGCGCATTTTTACGGTGTGGCTCACTGGGATATTCCGGAAGGCTTTCTCTGCCCCCCTGTGCCGGGCCGCGCTGATTACGTTCATCACCTTGCCGATCTGCTTGCCGAAGATCGTGACGGCGCTGTACCGCAGCAGGCTTCCATCCTGGATATAGGCACCGGGGCAAACCTGATTTACCCGCTGATTGGCGTACATGAATATCACTGGCGCTTTACCGGGAGCGAAATCGGCGCCGAGGCCTTTGCCAGCGCGCAGGCGATTATCAGCGCGAACCCTGGCCTGAGCCGCTCCATTCGTCTGCGTCGTCAGAAAGAGGCGGCTTCCATCTTCAACGGCATAATTCATAAAAACGAAAGCTATGACGCTACGATGTGCAACCCGCCGTTTCATGATTCGGCGGCAGCGGCTCGCGCGGGCAGCGAACGTAAACGCCGCAACCTCGGTCAGGCGGAAGACGCCGCGCTGAACTTCGGCGGGCAGCAGCAGGAGCTGTGGTGCGAGGGCGGTGAAGTTGCCTTCATCCTGCGCATGATTGCGGAAAGCCAACAGTTTGGCCGTCAGGTGAAGTGGTTCACGACGCTGGTTTCCCGCGGGGATAACCTGCCGCCGCTCTACCGCGCGCTGAGCGAAGCGGGTGCCGTAAAAGTGGTGAAAAAAGAGATGGCGCAGGGCCAGAAGCAGAGCCGCTTTATCGCATGGTCGTTTATGGACGATAACAAACGTCGCAAATAGTATCCCGCCGTAGGCCGGGTAGGGCAAAGCCGCCACCCGGCTCGGTTACAGCGTCGGCTCCTGCGGAGGGAGCGGCGAGGCGGGCGGCGACAATACCTGATACGTCTGCACCGGCGTTCGCACGTTCGCCAGATCGAAGTGCTTTTTCACCATGCTGTCGAGGGCAAAGCGCACCGTCCACTGCTTCAGCGGCTGGGTGGTGAACGACACGCGCAGGGTGAACGCCGTGTTGGTCAGCCCAACGATGCCGGCAAACGATGGCTCGCCAATTACCAGTCCGCGAATATCCTCCATTTCCATCAGTTCACTGACCGCATCCCGCAGCGCCTGCTTCGCTTTGTCGGCATCTTCATGACGATCCACATCGTAATTGGCCACAACGGAGCCAATGCCGCGCACAAAGTTGGCGAAGGTAGTGATCGATGACCAGGGAATGATGTGATATGCCCCGGTATCCTGACGCACGCCTACCGAGCGAATCGACATCCTCTCCACGGTACCGGTCAGCGGCCCGATGGTCACCAGATCCCCTGTGTTCATCCCGTTCTCAAACTGGATAAAGATGCCGGTAATAATATCCTTCACCAGCGTTTGCGAGCCGAAGGAGATCGCCAGACCCAGCGCGCCGGCACCCGCCAGCAGCGGGGCGATATTCACGCCGATTTCCGATAGCACAATCATGATGGTGATGGTGCTGATGATCACCGCCAGCGCATTGCGGAACAGGGTCAACAGCGTGCGTGCGCGGGCGCTGGGGAGCGGTCTGCCGTGAATATCCGATACCAGACGGTTCTCGATAAGGCTCGCCAGCAGCGTCCAGCCGACGGCGGAGAAGAACAGAATCAGCGCGATACGAATTAAAATATCGACGGTCTTCTCGCCTGCGCCGTTATGCAGCCAGTTCCAGAAATCAAACAGGCTCCACGCATTCAGCAGCAGCATAATCGCCACGCAGACGGTCAGAATGCGCGCCACCTTAAGCGATACCGACATCCAGCCGTTCACCCGTTTTTGCAGTTCCGGGTAATTACGCTGCACCTGCGGCGACAGGGTGATGGTTTTCGAGATCCAGCGGGACAGCAGCCCGGACACAAACGCCGCGATGCCGATAATCGCCAGGCTTTTAAACGTCGCCCCCATCATAAATTTCAGGCTGTTTCCCGGGTCGAACAGCGAGAAGAAGCACAGCACAATAAAATACGCGCTTGCCAGCCAGTGCCACACCAGCGCGAAGGCGCGGATAAACAGGCTAAAGAAAGAGAGGGAACGGTCGGCCAGATGCAGCAGACTCTCGGTGATCGCCCTTTTATTGTGAAAGATAAGGTACAGAGACCAGACGGTTATACAGAGCATAATCAGCACGTTCGCCAGCGCGCCAAACTGCACGTTGACCTGGTTGGAGATAATCGGCACGGCAACCAGCAGGCCGTAGCCTATCAGCCCGCTGAGCACGCTTAGCCGCACGGCCCAGTATTTCGCGCTGTCGTCGTTGATGTTGAAAGGGCGAAGTTCAGGCACACGCGGGCAAAAGATGACGCGCAGCACCGCTTTAAAAAATTCGATGAGCGCAAACGCATTCAGGAAGAGCGCCTGCTGGAAGGCAATGGTTTTGTTGCCCGTATTGAGGCGGTCCGCCAGCACCTGACCGACAAACAGCGTCAGGGCCAGCAGCAGTAAATCGATGATAAACGCCCCGGTAATCATGGCCGGGAGGTGCAGCCAGCTGCTTTTATGCTGATTTTTTTTCCGTCCCCAGTGGCCCATCTTCCGGTAGAGCGGCCAGGCGCACAGGCGCAGCAGCCAGTAAAAAATGAATACGGCACCCGCCAGAATCGCAAACTGCGTGGCGGCTGCGGTGAAGGTGTGGGGATTAAAAGGTTTATGCGAGGTGCCAACAAGATTTCGATAGAGCTGGGCAAAACGCGACGACAGGGCTTCCCCGTAGCGGCGGCTGATGTCGGTGACGTTTTCCAGTACCGTCTTTTCCTCTTCGATCTGCGGTGGCGTAATGGTCGGAACCGGATCCTGAGGCGGCGTGGCGGCCACCTTCCTCAACTGTTCGATCAGCTCCTGCCGGGAGGTGTCATTCTCAAGGACGTCGGCAAGTGCGCTATAGGCCGCTTTTTTTTGTTCTGCATCCGGCTCCGGAGGCGGCGTATTTTGCTGAGTAGCAGTTGCTCCGGTGGTGACGCCGGGGATTGCCACGGCGAGCGATGGCGCACTAAACAGGCTTATCAACAGCAGCAGGATCCACGGCACGGCGTCCTCCGACAAAAATATCGTGCAAAATGATAAGTATAGAGGGCGAGAGGCGGAGGGAAGTTTTTGGGAACAATCTGGCGTAAAAAAGCCGGGCAAGCCCGGCTCGGTATGTAGCGAGGGATCAGGAGACGTGCTGCAGGAACTCCTGCAGACGCTGGCTAGGCGGATTCGCGATCAATTCCTGCGGGTTACCGTCTTCGGCGATGCGGCCTTTATCAATAAAGATCAGGCGGGAAGCCACTTTCTCAGCAAAGCCGATTTCGTGGGTCACGATCACCATCGTCATCCCTTCTTCCGCCAGATCCTGCATGACTTTCAACACCTCGTGGCGCAGTTCCGGGTCGAGTGCGGACGTCGGCTCATCAAACAGCATCATCTTCGGTTTCACCGCCAGCGCGCGCGCAATCGCCACGCGCTGCTGCTGGCCACCGGAGAGCTCGGAAGGGTAGTGGTGCGCACGCTCCGCCAGGCCAACCTTCGCCAGCAGATCTTTTGCCAGCGCTTCCGCCGCCGCTTTGTTGGCACCGCGCACGCGCAGTGGGCCAAACATCACGTTTTCCAGCGCCGTCAGGTGCGGGAACAGGTAGAACTGCTGGAACACCATGCCCGCTTCCTGACGAATCAGACGCTCGTCCACTTTCGGGTCGTTTACCTTCAGACCGTCAACGATCAGATCGCCGCTGGTGATCTCTTCCAGCTTGTTGATGCAGCGCAGCAGGGTCGATTTACCGGAACCGGAAGGCCCGATAATCACCACCACTTCACCCTGCTTGATATTCAGATCGATATTGTGCAGCACCTGGGTTGGGCCAAAGTGCTTGGAGACGTTTTTAAATTCAATCACAGGATTTTCATCCTTCTTTCAAGACGGCGCAGAACGAAGCTCAGTACCAGCGTAATGATCAGATAAACGACGGCGACCGCACTCCAGATTTCCAGCGCGCGGAAGTTGCCCGCAATAATTTCCTGGCCCTGACGGGTCAGTTCGGCCACGCCGATAACGATGAACAGCGATGTATCTTTAATGCTGATAATCCACTGGTTACCCAGCGGCGGCAGCATGCGGCGCAGCGCCAGCGGGAGAATAACGTGGCGGATCGTTTCGCGACGAGAAAGACCTAATGCCAGACCGGCTTCGCTGAAACCTTTATGAATCGACAGCACCGCCCCGCGGGTGATTTCCGCGATGTAGGCGCCCGAGTTGATCATAATGGTCACGACGGCCGCGCTGAACGGATCGATGCGCAGGTCGGTAAAGGCCATTGGCAGGGCGAAGTAGATAAACATGACCTGCACGACAATCGGCGTGCCGCGGATCACTTCGATGAAAACCAGTGCGATGTGGTTTGCAATCCAGCCACCGTAGGTGCGGGCGAAACCGGCGACAAGACCGATAATCAACCCACCTACCAGACCCAGGACCGAAATCCACAGGGTCATTTTAGCGCCTTCAAGCAAGAGTGGAATGGCAGGCCAGATGGCGCTCCAGTCAAACTGCATGATGTATTCCTGTATACCGTGGTGAAAAACGAAAAATGTAGGCCCGGCCAGCGTGAGCGCCGCCGGGCGCTATAAACCTGAATTCAGGTAAAATTATTTAGGCTCAGTACCGAACCATTTTTTATAGATTTCGTTGTAGGTGCCGTTCTCTTTCAGCGTTTTCAGCGCGCCGTTAACTTTCGTGCGCAAATCGTCGCTGCCTTTCGGGAACGCGATACCGTACTGCTGAGCTTCCAGAGAGTCGCCCACGGCTTTGAACTTGCCGTGACCAGCCGTTTTAATGAAGTACAGGATGTTCGGCGTGTCGTGCAGAACAGCGTCAGCACGGTTGGTGCCGAGTTCCATATACGCGTTGTCAATGTTCGGGAACTGGCGCAGGTCTTTGGTTTTGATGTTCGCTTTCGCGTAATCCACGGAACCGGTGCCGCTCTTCACTGCCACCACTTTACCGTCGAGGTCTTTCACGCTTTTTACGTCGTTATTATCCGCTTTGACCATCACCAGCAGGCCGCTTTTGTAGTAGCCGTCAGAGAAGTCGATCGCTTTTTTACGTTCTTCGGTAATGGTGATGCCCGCCAGCGCCAGATCGACGTTTTTGGTTTGCAGCGCCGGGATGATGCCGCTGAAGTCCATCGGCTTCAGGGTGTAGTCCAGTTTGAGTTCTTTGGCGATAGCGGCCCACAGATCAACATCAAAACCAACGTATTTGTCACCCTGTTTGAATTCAAACGGAACGAACGCCGTGTCGGTCGCCACAACCAGTTTGTCGGCAGCCTGAGAGGACACCGCAAAAGCCAGGGTAAGTGCAGCCAGTGAAACTTTTAATACAGACTTCATAGCATTTCCTTTTATATCCACGGGGCGATCCCCTGCGAGAACGACTGGCACAATGAAAAAATCGTGCCAACTTTACAAGCTGTTGTTTTACAAAGGGGATGAAATCATACATTGCACAAAAAGCGTGGCAATGATGTCGTGTTGCACCAGCATGGAGCACCATTTTGGTGCGCTTCGTTTGGGTCAACTGACGGGGAGATATTAAGCGTAAATTCTGACGAAAAAACAATCTTCCATTAACGGTTGTGTGAGGTGATTATTACAATTTATTCACTTTTGCACCGTCTCAGGCAAAAACTGTGCACCATAAATGTGCAAAACCCTCACCAGAGGCGAGGGTTTGACAGGAAAGTCTTATGGATTACTCGATGTTAGATTCGATAAACCACAGGAACTGATCCAGGTCGCGGGATGCGGCGGTGAAGATGTCTGCGGTATCTTCATCCTTGGCTTCGCTAATCGCTTTGCGCACGTCATTGGCCACAATCGCGTAGCGGTCCGCCAGCTCTTTCAGGTGATCCTGAACGGTGTGGATATCCAGCGGGTAGCTTTTCAACGGCGTTTTGCTGTTGATCACCTGCGTGGTCCCAAGCGCGACACCACCCAGCTGAACGGCACGTTCAGCCATCGTATCGAGGTGTGTCACCAGTGCTGTGCGGAAGCCATCCAGCATTTCATGGACGGCAATGAAGTTTGCACCGCGCATATTCCAGTGGGCCTGTTTGGTGATCAGCGAAAGATCGATGAACTGGATCACCTGGCGATTCAGCAACTCAATGGTCGCTTTTTTGTCGCTATCCGATACATCGTTACGGGTATAAAGCAGATTAGACGCTTTCGTTTTCACCAGTTTAGCGGTACTCATAATCTCATATCCTCTTGATGTTTATGTCCCAGGTAATTACGGAACTAAGTATAGCACCGGATTTTTTCTCTGCGGTCTGGCTGTGCCTATCGGTTTAATAGCAAGAAGGAGGTTGATAATTTAATTTATTGAAATTAAAAGATAATTTTAAAATTGATACAGATCAATCTTAATTCGCGTAGAGGGGAATGGGTGGGGAAGGATATTTCGGTTATATGACAAACTATGTAAGAAATTATAACGGATGGCGTTCTGGCCTTTATTCTGCATGGCCGTGAAGCCATGCAGAATATATGGCATTAGCCGATGTCGATTTTCTCAACTTTGGGTTCAGGGCGCATGGTGAGCGTTGACCCCATTGACGCCGCGATAATTGAGCAGAGCGCCAGCGTCTGGGTAAACGTCAGCGTTTCGCCCAGGAACACCATCCCGGAGATCGCCGCAAGGGCGGGCTCCATGCTCATCAGGGTGCCAAATATGCGCGTCGGCAGACGCGTCAGGGCAATCATCTCCAGAGAATAGGGGAGTGCCGTTGAAAGAATAGCGACCGCCAGCCCGATGGGCATGACTGACCATTGCCAGATAGACTCCGTGGCCTGCGCCATACCGATCGGCACAAAAACGATAGCCGCAATCACGGAACCCAGGGCGACCGTTGCCGGGCCATGCTCTTCACCCGCTCGCTGCCCGGTGAGTATATAGACAGCCCAGCAGGCTCCTGCTCCCAGCGCCAGCGCTGCGCCCGTGAGATCAATCTCAGAGACATTCTGGCCGAGCGGCAGCAGGAACCATAAGCCCAGAACGGCCAGCACGACCCAGATAAAATCCACCGGACGACGTGACGAGAAAAGCGCGACCGCCAGCGGGCCGGTAAATTCCAGCGCGACGGCAATCCCCAGCGGGATGGTCTGGATGGAGAGGTAGAACATATAGTTCATTGCCCCGAGGGACAGACCATAAAAAAGCAGGGGAAGACGTTGCTCTTTTTTGAAGCGCAGACGCCAGGGTTTGAAGATGACGACCAGTATCGCCGTTCCCAGCACGATACGCAGGGCTGTTACCCCGGGCGCACCCACCAGTGGAAAAAGCGATTTTGCCAGCGAAGCACCGCTTTGGATGGACAACATGGCAATAAGTATGACGGCTACCGGCAACCAGACCGACGACGTGCGGGATAACCCAGGCATCCTTTCTCCTGTCAGCTAATGTCAAGTGGAGTAAAGGTTGCAGTGTAAAGGAAATATACAGCTACGGTTGAGACTAGGTTGAAAAAAAAGACCCGTGAAATCCGTAAAATGGTTAAGCGCTGGTGGATTTATCACCTGAAAGATTAGGAATAATCTGGATGAATGTAACGGCGCAGACGCGCAATATGGGCGTTTAGTAGGAAAAATCGCATGTGATTTGAAAGAGTTAGCTGAGGTTGGAAACGTTCTGTTACAGGAAAGGCCTCATTAGACATCACGAATCACAAAGAGTTTCGCAAAATTTTTTGATATATTTAAAACTTACGGACTTACTTGAAGCACATTTGAGGTGGTTATGAAAAAAATTGCATGTCTTTCAGCACTGGCCGCTGTACTGGCTGTTTCCGCAGGTACCGCTGTAGCTGCTACTTCTACTGTAACTGGTGGTTACGCTCAGAGCGATATGCAGGGCGTGATGAACAAAACCAACGGTTTCAACCTGAAGTATCGTTACGAGCAGGATAACAACCCGCTGGGCGTGATCGGTTCTTTCACCTACACCGAGAAAGATCGTACTGAAAACGGCGCATACAACAAAGGCCAGTACTACGGTATCACTGCTGGTCCAGCTTACCGTCTGAACGACTGGGCGAGCATCTACGGTGTTGTAGGTGTTGGCTACGGTAAATTCCAGCAGACCGAAAACCAGGGTCTGAACCGCACTGCAAGCAACAGCGACTACGGCTTCTCCTATGGCGCAGGCCTGCAGTTCAACCCAATCCAGGACGTGGCTCTGGACTTCTCCTATGAGCAGAGCCGTATCCGCAACGTTGACGTTGGCACCTGGATCGCGGGCGTAGGTTACCGCTTCTAATCACTTCGGTGAGCTAATAAAAAATCCGCCCAATGTGGCGGATTTTTTTTTAGCTTTTCCCTCTCCTTGTGGGAGAGGGTCAGGGTGAGGGCATCAGACCGCACGAGATCGGACAGCTTACTTACTCTTAATATCAAAAATATCGGTACCCAGATGGTTATAGTCAACTTTCTGTAACTTGAAGTTGGTAACGTACACTGGGGGCGCTTTCTTGTTGGAGATAAACGGGTAATCATTTTTTATCTCTTTGGCCTTAATCCCCGTCCACTGCGAGAAGAACTGCAGGAAATCATTCGCCGAGCGCCGCGCTTTGATAACGCGATGCGTTTTATCATCACTCGACAGCACCATAAACGGCACCTGGAAATTTTGCTGGAACTGGTCGTCGTGCGCCAGATACTGCACTTCTTTGCCACGCTCTTTAAACGCCAGCCCGTGATCAGAGAAATAGACCACAGAGAAGCTTTCGCCCGTATTGCGCAGCTGATCGTAAAGCTTGCTGAGCAGCTCGTCGGTTTGCGTCATGGTATAGAGATAGCAAGAGGTCTCTTTCGACTGCACAAACTCCGCGTATTTACCGCCAGTGCGATCGCAGGCCTGCGGGTGCGATCCCATCAGGTGCAGAACAATCAGCTGCGGCTGGGTGCGCTGGGTAGCAAAGACCTGCGCCGTCATCTTCAGCAGCGCCTCGTCTTTGGTGTTTTTGTCGGCTTCAAAATCGCCGCTCTTCAGGAACTGCACTTCGTCAGCACGCTTAGCAATACTGGCGATGGCGGTGTCGTATTCGCCAATTTGCCCCTGATTGGAGAACCACCAGGTCTGAAAACCGGCGCGGTTGGCCAGCGTGACAAAATTATCCTGAAACTGAGGTTTGCCATCCACTACGCGGTTCAGCGTCAGGCCGAGCGATTTCTGCGTCGAGCCGCTGGCCGCCACATAATCGGTAAACAGGGTGCCGTTGACAGAGCTGGCAAACGGCGTGTTATTCCAGTGCCCACCGAATGCGCCCAGCGCGTCGCGACGTGCGCTCTCGCCAATCACCACCACATAGGTATGGTATTTCGGCTTAACCGCCAGCACGTTCCAGGTGTCTTTCATATTGGAAAGTTCAGCCATGCGCGCCTGCTCGTCGAGAACCTCTTTATTGTTCACGACGACGTCTTTAACGAAACGGAACACCGGATAGCCCGTATCTTTCAGCTTGAACACGCCGCCCCAGGCCAGGTTTTGCATCGGCGCAACGAAAAACGTCCCCACGCTAAACGCCAGGCACAGAGACTCCATTTTTCCCCATGATCTCTTCGCGTCTGCTTTGCGACGAACCGCGATGACGCCAAGCGCAAAGATAAAGAGGCCGACGACGTAGCTGTACCAGGGGAAGATCGTCAGGATCTCCGTCGACTCTTCCATATTGGTGGAGTGCAGCGCCAGCAGGGTGTTGAAGTTTGGCGCGCCGTAGGCCTGGCCAAACGGGAAATACATCGCAGCAATCAGCGAACAGACCCCTACCAACGCTTTCTGCACGCGCGGGGCCGCTCGCCACAGCACATGCAGGATGCAGGTGAAAGCCACTGCATAAAGCAGGCTGAAGGGATAGCCGAGCGCAAAGTTAATCAGCAGCGACTGCAAAAAGTAAAATCCCGTCCACGGGCTTAAGGCCCGGCTGCGGGTAACGATGGTATCTATCAGGGTTACATTCATAGGTCACTATCACAAAAACGCCATGTGCTCACCCTGGCGCCAAGGGTCAAAGCCTGCAGGACAGTGCGTGGAAAGGGAATGAGAGGTCCGCTTCAGCGAGCCGCAAATTGTGCAGGGCTGCAAGAAGATAGTGCGAGCGTGAATTAAGGTCAACAGTTGCTAAACAGATGTTTTGCGAAGGGGGCTGCAAATCCGCAAAAATTATCGGGAATTGGTCAGTTTACAACGGAAGTGTGACAGAAAAATGAAGCGGCGTACCGCAACGCCGCTTAGTGGGAAGGTTTGTCGTCCTGATGCGGTTTGTTGTTAAACATATCGCACAGCATGTTCAACAGCATTAAGCGCACTTTAAAAGGAGAGTGGGTAAACACGGTCATGCACCTCTTGAATTCGTTCATGAGACCTCCTGATGTTTGATCCCTTCGATCCGTGAAGGGTGACTGCATTACATACAGATATAGCACAGGCTATATTGTATAGCTATGGCTATTTCGTTAATTTTTTGTGCTTGTGGAGGGATGGTTTACAATGTGCGCTCTCGATACCGGGCGCTGGAAGCGTCACCCCAATGAGGAAGTACAATGAACCGTCGCGCAGGTAAGCCAACCATTAAAAAAACGACGCAACTGGTGAATGTTGAAGAACATGTCGAAGGTTTTCGCCAGGTACGTGAAGCGCACCGGCGTGAACTGATTGATGATTATGTTGAACTGATTTCCGATCTGATCCGCGAGGTTGGGGAAGCGCGTCAGGTCGATATGGCCGCCAGGCTCGGGGTTTCGCAGCCAACGGTCGCTAAAATGTTAAAACGTCTGGCCTCGGTAGGCCTGATCGAAATGATCCCCTGGCGCGGCGTGTTTCTGACGCCGGAAGGGGAGAAGCTTGCGCAGGAGAGCCGCGAGCGCCATCAGCTTGTCGAGAACTTTTTGCTGGTGCTGGGCGTCAGCCCGGAAATTGCCCGTCGGGATGCGGAAGGAATGGAGCACCACGTTAGCGAAGAGACGCTGGTGAAGTTTCGCGAATTTACCCTTAAATATGGTCCCTCCGCTGAATGAAAATCCCTGGACTGCAGGCCCTGTCACGCGATCGCTTCTTCCATCTCTTATTAATCATTGGCGCCGGGTTAAGCCTGTTTGTGCCGTTTGCGCCACAGGCCTGGTCTGCGGCGATTGACTGGCGCACCATCATCACCCTGAGCGGGTTAATGATGCTGACCAAAGGGGTCGAGCTGAGCGGCTATTTTGACGTCCTGGGGCGTAAAATGGTGCGCCGTTTTGCCACCGAGCGCAGGCTGGCCCTGTTTATGGTGTTCTCCGCCGCGGTGCTGTCGACGTTTCTGACCAACGATGTGGCGCTGTTTATCATCGTACCCCTCACGCTCACCCTGCGTAAGCTTTGCGAGATCCCGGTCAGCAGACTGATCATCTTTGAAGCGCTCGCCGTTAACGCCGGTTCTCTGTTGACGCCCATCGGCAACCCGCAAAATATTCTTCTCTGGGGACGTTCCGGTCTGTCATTCGCCGCTTTTACCTGGCAGATGGCGCCTCTGGCGCTGGTGATGATGTTGTCGCTGCTGGCGGTCTGCTGGTTCGCGTTTCCGGATAAAAAGCTGCAATACCATAGCGGGACCACGGGCCCGCAGTGGCAGCCGCGGCTGGTCTGGAGCTGCCTCGGGCTGTATATCGTCTTTCTGTTCGCCCTGGAGCTGAGGTATGAGCTGGCGGGCGTCCTGCTCGTCGCCGCGGGCTTTGTCGTGCTGGCGCGGCGCGTGCTGGTAAGCGTGGACTGGACGCTGCTGCTGGTCTTTATGGCGATGTTCATCGACGTGCATCTGCTTATTCAGCTTCCCGTGCTGCAAAACGTTCTGCACAGCGTCAGCACGCTGTCGCAGCCGGGACTGTGGCTGACGGCGATTGGCCTGTCGCAGTTTATCAGCAACGTGCCTGCCACCATTCTGCTGCTCAACTACGTTCCGCCGGACACGCTGCTGGCCTGGGCGGTGAACATCGGTGGGTTTGGGCTGCTGCCCGGCTCCCTGGCAAACCTGATCGCCCTGCGCATGGCCAACGACCGTCGCATCTGGTGGCGCTTCCACCTCTGGTCGATCCCGATGCTGCTCTGGGCTGCGGCGATCGGTTTCGGACTATTCCTTCTCATATAGTGCGCAATTTGTCAGTTTTTCCTGGCAAATGTATAGCAACGTCCTAGCTTTAGTGAACGGCATAGTGTGATGCCGCTCACTGACAGGACCGTTGCTGAATTATGGCAGAAGAACAAAATCCACCTGCTGACGAGCAGGATAAAAACAATAACGAGCGTAAACGCCCGGGCAAAAAACCGTTAATTATCCTTGGCATCGTGGTCATCGTGATGGTGATCGTGGCGCTGGTCTGGTGGTTTTTAACCCGCAACGAAGAGACCACCGACGACGCCTTTACCGACGGCGACGTGGTGACCATTGCCCCCAAAACGGCGGGCTACGTTACCGAGCTTCGCGTGCGGGATAACCAGCGCGTGAAGAAAGGGGATGTGCTGGTGGTGATCGATCCTCGTGATACCACCGCCCAGCGCGATCAGGCTCAGGCTCAGCTTGGGCTGGCTATCGCGCAGCTGCATCAGGCTCAGGCGCAGCTGGCGCTCTCAAAAGTGCAGTATCCCGCCCAGCGTGACGAAGCCAAAGCGCAGGTGTTGAAAGCGCAGGCCGATCTGGCGAACGCGCAGGCGGAGTACCGGCGCCAGCGCGGCGTTGACCCGCGCGCGACCACCCAGCAAAGTATTGATTCTGCGAACGCTCAGCTGCGCAGCGCCCAGGCTGGCCTTGCCAGCGCACAGGCGCAGCTGGAAGTGGCGGAGCAGGTACAGTTGCAAATCCGCCAGCAGGAGACCAACGTCGAAGCCCGCGAGCGTCAGGTCGAACAGGCCAAAGCGCAGCTGGAAACCGCGAATCTGAACCTCTCTTACACCGAAGTCCGCGCCCCGTTCGACGGCTTTGTCACCAAACGCAACGTGCAGCCCGGCACGCTGGTTCAGGCGGGCACCGCGCTGTTCTCGCTGGTCTCCCCGAACGTGTGGGTGGTGGCGAACTTTAAAGAGTCCCAGCTTGAGCGCATGAAGCCCGGCGATAAGGTTAGCGTCTCCGTGGATGCCTGGCCGGATATGGAGCTTGAAGGCCATATCGACAGTATCCAGCAGGGCAGCGGCTCGCGCTTCTCCGCCTTCCCGTCGGAAAACGCCACCGGTAACTTCGTGAAGATTGTTCAGCGCGTACCGGTAAAAATCGTCATTGATAAAGGTCTGGATCCGAACAAGCCGCTGCCGCTGGGGCTGTCGGTTGAACCGAAGGTCACCGTGGAATGACGGATCATAGCCACGATAACTGGAAGCCCGCCAGTAACCCGTGGGCGGTGGCGATTGTCGTCACCCTGGCGGTGTTCATGGAAATTCTGGACACCACCATCGTCAACGTCGCGCTGCCGCACGTGGCGGGGTCGCTCTCGGCCAGCTACGACGAATCCACCTGGGTACTGACAAGCTACCTGGTGGCGAACGGCATCGTGCTGCCCATCTCGGCGTTCCTGAGCCGGCTCTTTGGCCGCAAGCAGTTCTTCCTCATTTGCATCGTGATGTTCACCATCTGCTCGTTCCTGTGCGGCATCGCCACCGAGCTGTGGCAAATCATCCTGTTCCGCGTGATGCAGGGCTTCTTTGGCGGCGGGTTGCAGCCCACCCAGCAGTCAGTGCTGCTCGACTACTTCAAGCCGGAGGACAGGGGCAAAGCGTTTGGGCTTTCCTCCATTGCGATTATCGTCGCGCCGGTGCTCGGCCCGACGCTGGGGGGCTGGATCACCGACAACTACTCCTGGCGCTGGGTGTTCTTTATCAACATCCCGGTGGGGATTGTGACGGTGCTGGCGATCTACCAGTTGCTGGAAGATCCGCCGTGGGAGAGCAAATCAAAAGAGAAGCTGACCATCGATTGGACGGGGATCGGCCTGATCGCCCTCGGTCTTGGCTGTTTGCAGGTGATGCTTGACCGGGGCGAGGATGACGACTGGTTCTACTCGAACTTTATTCGCACCTTCGCGGTGCTGACGCTGGTCGGCATTATCGGCGCAATCTACTGGCTGATGTATGCCAAAAAGCCGGTGGTGGATCTGCACTGCATGAAGGACCGCAACTTCGCGATCTCCAGCCTGCTGATGGCGGGGATGGCGATGATCCTCTACGGCAGCTCGGTGGTGATCCCGCAGCTGGCGCAGCAGGATCTGGGCTATACCGCCACCTGGTCCGGGTTGGTGCTCTCGCCCGGCGCGGTGCTGATCGTGCTGACCATCCCGCTGGTACTGAAGCTGATGCCGGTGGTGCAGACGCGCTGGATCATCGCCTTTGGCTTTACCTGCCTGGCGGTGTCGTTCTTCTGGTCGCGCACGCTGACGCCGGATATTGACTTCGAAACCCTGGTGCTGTTCCGCAGCGCCCAGTCGATTGGTCTGGGGTTCCTGTTTGTGCCGCTCACCACCATCGCCTTCATCTCGATACCGAGACGGCTCAACGCCGATGCGGCGGCGCTGTTTACCATGTTCCGCAACGTGGCGGGGTCCATCGGGATTTCACTCTCGACGGCGGCCATCACCGAGCGCGCGCAGGCGCACAGCGCGCACCTTGCCTACCACGCCTCGCCGTTTAACGAGCAGTTCCAGCTGGCGATTCGCGAAAGCGCCCAGGCGATCCAGAACTTCACCACCCAGGTGGGCGACCCCACCGGCATTGCCACCGGGCGGATGTACCAGACGATGATCGAGCAGTCCCGCTTCCTGGCCTACATCGACGTCTTCACCATTCTGAGCGCGGTGGCCTTGTTACTGATTCCGTTTTGTTTGTTGCTCTCGCCGGTTAAGAGCGAGGGGAGTGCAGGAGCACACTGATGATACACAGACGTTTACACCCCCTGATGATAATGATGCTGCTGGTGGGCTGCGCCGTCGGGCCGGACTACCAGCAGCCTGCGCCACCCGCCGTTACGCACTGGAACGATAAGGGCGACAGCGCGGTAAAATCGCAAACCACCTCCGCCGCGACCAATCCGCGCTGGTGGAAAACCTTCGGCTCGCCGCAGCTCGACAGTCTGGTTGAACGCGCCATCGCCGGAAACCTGACGCTGCAGCAAACGGTGCTGCGCATTGCCGGGGCGCGTGAACAGATTAACCAGGCGGGCGGGGCATTTTTCCCGTCGGTGAACGGCAATCTGCAGGCGACGCGCCAGCAGCTCGGGCTGGAAGGGGAGCTAAAATCTCACGGCGTGTACGACCAGCTGGATAATGTCGCCCCTGAACTCAGAGGCGCGCTGGGACCGCTGACGCAGCCGATTAACCTTTATCAGGGCAGCTTCGACGCTCAGTGGGAAATCGACCTTTGGGGTAAGGTGCGCCGTCAGGTGGAAGCCGCCGAGGCGCAGCAGAAGGCCGCCATCGAACAGCGTAACGATGCGCTGGTGTCGCTGGAAGCGGAAGTGGCGCGCGCGTGGCTCCAGCTGCGCGGGGCGCAGAGCATTATCGCTACCCTGAACACCCAGATTAAAAGCGCGCAGCAGACGCTGGATCTGACCGAAAGCCGCCAGCGCGGCGGGCTGTCGCCGCAGATGGACGTGGAAAACGCCCGGGCGCAGCTGGGCAATCTTGAAGCCCAGCTGCCGCAGTATCAGGCCCAGGAACGCCAGGCGATGAACGGGCTGGCTATTCTGCTCGGCAAGCCGCCGGGGGCGCTGGATAGCGAGCTGCAATCCGCACAGCCAATGCCCGCGCTGCCGGATATCGTGCAGACTGGTATACCGTCCACGCTGGCGCGCCGCCGTCCGGACGTGCGCGAAGCGGAGGCCAACCTTCATGCCGCCACGGCGCAGATTGGCGTCTCAGTGGCCGAGCTGTTCCCGAGCTTTACCCTCTCCGGACAGTTTGGCCTGCGCAACAGTGAATCCGGCTGGCTGACCGACTGGAGCAGTCACTTCTACAGCTTCGGCCCGCAGGTTTCCATTCCGATTTTCCAGGGGGGTCGGCTGGTCTCCAGCGTCAAGGTGGCGCGCGCGCAGCAGGGGGCGGCGGTGCTGGACTATCGTCAAACGGTGCTCACCGCGCTTGGCGATGTCGAAAATGCCCTGGTGAGCTATCGCACCGACCAGCAGCGTGAGGCGGGCCTCGCGAAAACCATCGACGCACTGCAAAACGCCTTTGATCTTGCCAGCGACAGCTACCGCCAGGGGATCGCCAGCTTTATCGACGTGCTGGACGCCCAGCGGCAACTGGCGCAGGCCGAGCAGCAGCGCGCGCAGGCGCAGGTACAAAGCGCCCTCGATCTGGTGGCGCTCTACAAGGCGCTCGGCGGCGGCTGGGAGCCGTATCAGCAGGTGCAGCTGCCGGACTACAGCGTCTTTGGCGACGCCCCGCGTGGATAAATATTCAAAGGATTGGGCAAGAAACGGACAGGAACGCCACATTCGCGATGGCTGAGGGGCGGGTATAACTATCGGGTACCCAATCGACATGCGAGGATTATCTTATGCGTTATCAAAAACTGGGCAACACCGGTCTGTTCATTTCTGAACTGTGCCTCGGCACCATGACCTTCGGCGGAGAAGGCGGCATGTGGGGCAAGATTGGTCAGCTCCAGCAGAGCGAAGCAGAACAGCTGGTGGGCCGCGCGCTGGACGCGGGTATCAACTTTATCGATACCGCGGACGTTTACTCGGAAGGGCGCTCGGAGGCGATCCTCGGGCAGGCGCTGAAAAATCTCAACGTCCCGCGCGAGAATGTGGTGGTTGCCACCAAGGTGTTCGGCGAAACGGGCACTGCGGGGGTGAACTCGCGCGGCAGCTCGCGCTATCACATCATCAGCAGCGTGAAGGAGAGCCTGCGTCGCCTGCAGCTCGATCATATCGATCTCTATCAGCTTCACGGTTTCGATCCGGCCACGCCGATTGAGGAGACGCTGTATGCGCTGGATAACCTGGTGCAGCACGGCCACGTGCGCTATATCGGCGTCTCGAACTGGGCGGCGTGGCAGATAGCCAAAGCGCTGGGCATTTCCGAGCGACTCGGGCTGGCGCGTTTTGCGTCCCTCCAGGCGTATTACACCATCGCCGGGCGCGATCTTGAGCGCGAGCTGGTGCCGATGATGCAGAGCGAAGGCGTCGGGCTGATGGTCTGGAGCCCGCTGGCGGGCGGCCTGCTGAGCGGAAAATATGGTCGCGACGGGCAGAGCGAAGCCGGTAGCCGCCGTCTGGCGTTCGACTTCCCGCCGGTGGACAAAGATCGCGCCTTCGACTGCGTGGACGTGATGCGTACCATCGCCGAAAGTAAAGGCGTTTCCGTGGCGCAAATCGCGCTGGCGTGGCTGCTGCACCAGAAAGCGGTGACCAGCGTCATCATCGGGGCGAAACGGGTCGATCAGTTGGATGACAACATTGCCGCAACCGGCATTCAGCTGAGCGATGATGAGCTGAAACAGCTGGATGCGGTCAGCGCGCTGCCGCGCGAGTATCCTGGCTGGATGCTGGAGCGCCAGGGCGAGTACCGTCGCAATCAGTTAGCGCAACAATAACCTTTCTTTCCCCGGTGGCGCTTGCGCTTACCGGGGCTGCGTTCCCTTGTAATGACATATTAACGTTATGTCACTACACGAAATACCAATGGGCTGTTCTCTTCTTCCGCTGTTTCAGTATGCCAGCTTTACGAACGCACAGGGCGGTACCCGGGAAGAATCACTCCGGGCCAATGCGTGCGTTTCATTAATGCGCGCATCCGTGTATTAAGGATTGCCTTAATCCTCTCCAAATGATATTAATTATCATTCTTATTATAAAAATAATGGCAGTTTAAAATATCTGGCAAGGATGTGAGCTTAACGATCGATCACTTTTACGTTAGGCATGTATTAGGGAATGGGTATGAGAATTATCAAGATCTTCTGGCCGCTCACTGCGCTCCTGGCAGGGTTGAACAGTCAGGTATCACTGGCAAAATCCTCCGATGATAACGACGAGACCCTGGTGGTGGAAGCCACCGCTGAGCAGGTACTCAAACAGCAGCCGGGCGTGTCGATTATTACCAGCGAAGATATTAAAAAGAACCCTCCGGTCAACGATCTCTCCGATATTATTCGCAAAATGCCCGGTGTCAATCTGACCGGCAACAGCGCCTCGGGTACACGTGGTAATAACCGCCAGATCGACATTCGCGGCATGGGGCCGGAGAACACCTTAATTTTAATTGATGGTATACCGGTGACGTCGCGCAACGCCGTGCGTTATAGCTGGCGTGGAGAGCGTGATACCCGCGGCGACACCAACTGGGTGCCACCGGAACAGGTTGAGCGTATTGAAGTGATCCGCGGCCCTGCGGCGGCACGCTACGGTTCGGGCGCAGCGGGCGGGGTGGTGAACATCATTACCAAACGCCCTACCAACGACTGGCACGGTTCGCTGTCGTTATACACCAACCAGCCGGAAAGCAGCGACGAAGGCGCTACGCGTCGCGCCAACTTCAGCCTTAGCGGGCCGCTGGCTGGCGATGCGCTGGCCATGCGCCTGTACGGAAACCTGAATAAAACCGATGCCGACAGCTGGGATATTAACTCCTCGGCCGGTACGAAAAACGCGGCCGGGCATGAAGGGGTGCGCAACAAAGATATTAACGGCGTTGTCTCGTGGAAATTAAATCCGCAGCAAATTATCGATTTCGAAGCCGGATATAGCCGCCAGGGGAATATCTATGCAGGCGATACGCAAAACAGTTCTTCCAGTGCCGTCACTGAAAGCCTGGCGAAATCCGGCGAAGAGACGAACCGCCTGTACCGGCAGAATTATGGCATTACACATAATGGTATCTGGGACTGGGGTCAAAGCCGTTTTGGTGTCTATTACGAGAAAACCAATAACACCCGCATGAATGAAGGATTATCCGGCGGCGGTGAAGGGCGTATTTCGGCGGATGAAAAGTTCACGACCAATCGCCTGAGCTCCTGGCGAACCAGCGGCGAGCTTAATATTCCGCTGGATGCGCTGGTCGATCAAACGCTGACCGTGGGTGCGGAGTGGAGCCGAGATGAGCTCGACGATCCTTCCTCTACCAGCCTGACCGTGGATGACAGTGATATCGGCGGCATTTCTGGCTCGGCTGCGGATCGCAGCAGTAAAAACCATTCCCAAATCAGTGCGCTGTATATTGAAGATAATATTGAGCCGGTTCCCGGCACGAATATCATTCCCGGCCTGCGCTTTGATTATCTCAACGAGTCCGGCGGTAACTTCAGCCCCAGCCTGAACCTCTCGCAGGAATTGGGCGATTACTTCAAAGTCAAAGCGGGGATTGCCAGAACCTTTAAAGCACCAAACCTGTACCAATCCAGCGAAGGTTATCTGCTCTACTCGAAAGGCAACGGTTGTCCAAAAGATATTACATCGGGCGGCTGCTACCTGATCGGTAATAAAGATCTCGATCCGGAAATCAGCATCAATAAAGAAATTGGGCTGGAGTTCGCCTGGGAAGATTACCATGCCAGCGTGACCTACTTCCGCAATGACTACCAGAATAAGATCGTGGCCGGCGATAATGTTATCGGGCAAACCGCTTCCGGCGCATATATTCTCCAGTGGCAGAACGGCGGGAAAGCACTGGTGGACGGTATCGAAGCCAGCATGGCGTTCCCGCTGGTGAAAGATCGTCTGAACTGGAATACCAATGCCACCTGGATGATCACCTCGGAGCAAAAAGACACCGGTAACCCGCTGTCGATCATCCCGAAATACACCATTAATAACTCGCTTGACTGGACCATCACCCAGGCGTTCTCTGCCAGCGTCAACTGGACGTTATACGGCAGACAAAAACCGCGTACTCATTCGGAAACTCGTAGTGAAGATACTGGCGGTCTGTCAGGTAAAGAGCTGGGCGCTTATTCGCTGGTGGGGACGAACTTCAATTACGATATTAATAAAAATCTGCGTCTTAACATTGGTGTCAGCAATATCTTAGATAAACAGATCTACCGATCTTCCGAAGGGGCGAATACCTATAACGAGCCTGGCCGGGCTTATTATGCCGGTGTTACCGCGTCATTTTGATCGTAGTGTTACAGGTATACTGCCCGCATCAAGGCGGGCAGTGTTTAGCGGCTTAATGAATGACAGCCTGCTGTGTTACCTGCGTTTTCACCACTGATATCTAACAGCGCTCCGCGGAAGGAGGCGTTGAACATCGGCCCGTGTCCCTGGTTTGGGAAATCCCAAAAGGCGGCATTGACGCCTTTATCTTCCAGCGTGGCGAGGGTGGCATGAATTTTCGTCAGCACTCCGGCAGCATGCGTTTCCCGGTTATCGCCCGGTGTCGCCGAACCTTCCATTATCATCAGGCGCCTGGCGCAGTGTTGCGACGGCTCAACCGCCGTGATGCGGCTCAGTAGCGCATCATGGCCTCTGCCCAACGACGGGCTGGCGCTGTAATACGTCCGGAAATAAGGGGAAGACAGCCATGCATCCAGCACGAACAGGCCGCCGTAGGAGTGCCCCCACAGGCCGCGACGCTGCCGATCGATATTCAATCCCTGTTCCACCTTTGGCGCTATACGCGTTTCCAGTAACTGGCGGAAGTCGTTGCTACCCCCACTCTTACGGTTAAAACGCCCGTTGCGGGTATCCGTTTTGCCGCTTTCTTCTGCTGGCGTATAGTCGTAGGCCCTGCCGTTGAGATCGAAGGGGAGGTTGGTCTGATACCCGACAGCCACAATCACCGGCGGTGATTTTTCTGCCAGCTGTTTGAGCAGGTCGTCGTTCAGGCGGTCCATAACTGCGTTGCCGTCGAGCATATATAAAATCGGGTAGCCCGACGCCGGTGCGGCTTTATTTGGCACGGCCGTCCATACCCGATAATGGCGGCTGCCATCGGCGGAGTCGAACGAGTTGACGCTGAAATGGTAAAACGCAGAGCCTTTATCGGCGATATTCGGCCCCAGTGGCTGCATATCCGGCTTTGCGAAAGCGTGCGCATTCCAGATAAGGGTGAGACCAGAAAGAAGAGTGACAAGCGCCTTGCGTGAGCGTGTTGGGCGATACTTGCGGGCATACATCTGATGTTTATTCCTTTTCCGCAGGTGACATTTTCTTTATTCAGGAAGCCTGTACAGTTGCCTGAAAGTGTTCGCGGGTCAAGTCAACCCTGGAGTAAACCAAGCCCGTCAATCAGTGCGCCGCGCCACCATGCGTAATCGTGACCCCCGGTATACATTGCGCAATGGCTGTCGACGCCAGCGGTAAGCAACTGCTGATGCAGCCGCTGAACGTGGGGTACCGTCGAACCTTCCAGCGATCCCACGCACAGGCGGATGCGCACGCCCTGCGGCGGGGCAGAAAGCAGATGTTCGCTCACCCATGACGAATCGGTTTCGCTGAACACGTTTGGCCGGCTGGCACCCTCTGGCGTCCACCACATCGAAGGGGAGTGGCTGAGCGCCAGCCCGAACGTTTCCGGTGCGTAACGAGCGGCCATGAGCGCGCTGACCCCGCCGAGGCTCTGTCCGGCCAGCACGGTGCGCGAACGGTCTGCCCACCGCCGCTGTGGGTGTTCGGCGCGGATCGTCGGCAACAACTGGCCGGCGATATCCTTTATCAGCTCGCTGCGCCCGCCGAGTATCGCAGTTCGCTCGTGTTCATCGATATTGTCGATGCCAAGTACAGCCACAGGCACGATGCGTCCGTTGTTTATGGCGGCGTCAATTGCCGCGCATACGCCAAGGTGATCGAACCAGGTTTCACCATCGGGCAGTACCACCAGGCCGAGGGGCTGCGAAACATCAACGTCCGGCAGATAGAGCCGAACCCGGCGCGATTCCCCGGCGAGAGTGCGCGCCGAGGTAAGCAATTGCCCGCTGGGTGACCCGCCGCGCCATTCGGACTGGGCGGGGGCTTTATCAAGCGCCAGCACCGACTCCTGTGTGCTTCCCCGAACGTTGATCCCCGGCGTTTTGTTTAGCGGATCGGCGTGCCCGACGAGGGTAGCAAAGCGGCCTCCGGACTGTGCAATCGTCTCGGCCGGGGTGCCGGGGGGGATTTCCACCAGCGAATAGGAGCCGCAGTAGCTTGCGGGTAAACGCAGTGTCAGAGTCCAGATATCCGTCGCGGGAAGGGCGGTCATCATCCCTTTCGCCACGTGCTCTTTATCCGTCACCCGATTCAGACGCAGATAAACGCCCTGTAGAGGGTGCCTGGCGCGCCATAGAAATGTCACATCACGCTCGTCTTTCGCTCCGTCGACTGGCGTCACCAGCGGTACATTTAGCGACTCAGCGTCTCGCCAGAAGTCAGAAAGGTTAGCAATGTGGCCTGCTGCCAGCTGGCTGCGCAGCCTGGCGATAGCAGAGGGATGTTGTTGCATGTTCAGCATTCACTCTCTTTGAATATGAAGGGTGTCAGTATAAATAGCTAAAGCGGCTATTCCGGGAACAGCCGCTTTAGCGCGTGTTTTGTAATGTCTTACGTGCGCAATTACTCTTCCACGATTTCCCCCGTGATGTCGTGCTGGCGATGGGGAACAGAGCTGCCGACGCTGTCATGCCACAAGCGGGTGTAGAGGCCGCCGGCCGCTAACAGCTGTTCGTGGGTGCCGTATTCCGCAAGCTGCCCCTTATCGATAACGGCAATCAGATCGCAGCGCTGCGCGGTGGTCAGACGGTGCGCCACAATCAGCGCCAGGTGCTTCCCGGTGTGCGCGACGTCTGTTAACGATGACATCAATCGCTCTTCGGATGTGCGATCCAGGCGTGACGTGGCTTCATCGAGCAGCAGGATGTGAGCATTCGCCAGTTGTGCGCGGGCCAGCGCAATCAGCTGGCGCTGACCTGCGGACAGATCGGCACCGCCGTTATTCACCGGTGTCCGGAATCCCTGCGGCAGATTGCGCACCGTCTCATACAGCCCTGCCTGTTGAGAGGCAATCTCAACGTCGTCATTGGTACTGGATGGCCGTGAATAACGAATGTTTTCCGCGATATCACCACTAAACAACGCCACATCCTGATCGACTAGCCCAATCTGGCGACGGTAATCGGAAAGCGAGGCATCATCAATTATCCGATCGCCAATGCTGATCCTGCCGTGGGTGGGGGAATACAATCCGGCGATCAGCTTAATCAGCGTTGACTTACCCGCACCGCTGCGACCAACGACCGCGACGACCCTTCCCTCAGGGATTGTCAGGGTAAGTTTGTTCAGCGCGGGTTCAGGGCTGTCGGGATAACTGAACGTGACCTCATCAAGATGCAGCGCGCCGGTGGCGGGCGGTGCGGAAGAGGGCTCGATGTTCTCTGTGCCTTCGGTCGCCAGCAGTTCATTGATATGTTTGCCGCTGGCCGTCGCCTGCTGCCAGGCGTCGACAATTCCTGATAACTGCTGCACTGGCCCATAGAATTGCCCCAGCAGCAGGAAGAAAGCCGCCAGCACCCCGGCGGTCATTTCGCCTTCGGCGACCCGCGATGCACCCACCAGAAGAACGGCGGCATAGGAGGCCTCGGTGCAGAAGGTCAGGAACGGGAAATAGACGGCAAGGTATTTTTGCGCACGTACGCGGGTCGCACGGAACCGATCCGATAACGCGCGCAGCCGGGCGGCTTCCTGTTCCTGCTGGCCATGCGATTGCACAACGCGCAAGCCGGAGACTTTCTCCTGCAGGGTGCTGTTGACTTTGCCTATTTCCAGCCGCGCCTGCGCATAAGCAGGGGAGCTGAGGCGGCGATAAATCCAGGTTGCCAGTGCGACCACTGGCACCGCGCTTAATGCCGTCAGCGCCAGGAGCGGGTCGAGCCAGAACATGGCGGCGGCGATGGCGAACATTGTCACCAGGCTGGTGGCTGCACCGGCAAGGCCGTTTTGCAGAAAGCGGGCGAGAGAGTCCACATCTACGGTCATGCGGGTCAGACGCGAATCGACATGCTTTTCATGCCAGGGGAGACCAAGACGCAGCATATGGCCGAAGCTGCGCAAGCGCACCGTATGCTGGACTGACTCTGCCGCTCTGGCGGCGAAGACTGTCTGTAGTGAATAACAGCACCAGCTCACGGCCACCAG
The DNA here is from genome assembly GCF_014896175.1 of Enterobacter cloacae complex sp. I3. Taxonomy (NCBI): domain Bacteria; kingdom Pseudomonadati; phylum Pseudomonadota; class Gammaproteobacteria; order Enterobacterales; family Enterobacteriaceae; genus Enterobacter; species Enterobacter cloacae complex sp. I3. Next base: position 133,900 of record NZ_JADBQZ010000005.1, on the reverse strand, counting down.
GCACAGGGCGAATAGGGCACAGAGGCCGATAGTCGAGATATCGCCTGTGGCAACGCCGGAGTCAATGCCGCGCTGCAGCAGTATAAGTACCCCGACGCCTGCCGCCGAATCGAGGGCGATCAGCAGGGCGGCGATGACGAACATCCACGCCACGGGCTTCAGCAGCGACGTGACTTTGCGGCCTTTACCGGCCAGCGCCTGCTGTACTGCATTTTCCGGCACGCGCGTCATACGGGCGACAAAGCCTTTATCCCCCGTCTGCGCCGCATCGTCTTGTGCCGCTGGTACGGTCGGCCACAATCCGTTAGGCCCACTGTGGGGAGGCGTGAGGAAATCGCCGTCGCCGGTCATCAGCGTGCGGAACGCCGGACAGCGCGCTTCAAGTTCTGCCTGGGTTCCGGTGTCCACCACCCGGCCCTTATCCAGCACCACAATCCGGCTGGCTAACTGAAGCGTCGAACGGCGTCGGGCAATCACCAGCAGCATATGCTTTTCGTCAGCATAGCGACTCAGCGCGGTGTTGATCTCCGCTTCAGTACCGGCATCGACCGCCGAGGTGGTGTCATCGAGGATCAACACTTCCGGCGCGGTAATGAGCGCCCGTGCCAGCGCGATTCGCTGCCTCTGTCCGCCGGAAAGATTCGTACCGCGTTCGGTTAATTGGGTATCGAAACCTTTCGGCAGGGCGTTGATAAAATCGCTGGCTCCTGCTGCCCTCGCCGCGAGGCGAATGTCGTCCGCCGTTGCCTGAGGGTGCCCGTAGGCGATATTTTCCGCCACCGAACCGGCAAACAGAAAAGCATCCTCAAACACAACGCCTACCCGACGACGAAGCGCCTCCAGCCTGAGATCGCGGAGGTTCTGTCGGCCTGCGCTGGTGTTGAGCCATATCTCTCCGGCGCTGGGATCGTAAAAACGCGCCAGCAGCATCAGCAGCGTGGATTTCCCGGAACCCGATGCGCCCACTACCGCCACCGTTTCACCGGCGTGCAGGGAAAAGGAGACATCGCTGAGGATGCGTCTGCCGCCACGGTACTCGAAGCTCATATTCTCCAGTTGCAGCCCGATAACCTGACCGTTAACCGCCTCCGTCCCGTCTTCCATCTGCGAACGGGTGTCGATCAGAGCAAACACGCGCTCCACGGACGCCTGGGTGCGCTGGGCGATAACCAGAAACGATGCCAGTACACGGGTTGGCCCGGTCAGCATCGCGAGGAAGCTGGCAAACGCCACGAAGGTGCCGAGATCGATGCGACCGTGCATAACCGACCAGCCGCCGTAGCACAGCAGGACGATTTGCCCGAGCACCGGTAGCGCCAGCATGGTGGCACCTGGCATCGCCTGCGAGATGGCCGCGCCGATGCGTACCCGCACCATCTGCCGCGACTGGCGATCCAGCCAGCGCGTTTCACGCAGCTCCGCCACGCAGGATTTTACCACTGAGATCTGCGCCAGCACCTCGCGCATATGTTCGGTGAGATTTGCCAGTCGGTCCGAGGCCAGCCCAGTTTGCGCGAAGACCCGGCGACGCGCGCGCAGCGCAGTGATAGCCAGGCATGCCAGTACGCACACGACGATGAGCGTCATGGCGGGTGACATCCACAGCATCACGGCAATGCCGGCAATGTAATAAGTGAACACCGCCAGCGGCACCGGGCACATCTGTAGCAGGGTATGCACCTGCTGCAGATCGCTGTTGGTCCGTGAAATCACCTGCCCGGTGCGCAGTGCGTCCTGGCCTGCGCCGTCAAGTTTTTGAATACTGTCGAATGCCCGTCCTCGCAGGGTGTGCTGCACCCAGAGCGAGAGCTCCCCGGCATAACCGCGGCGCACGTAGTTACCGATGAAATCAAAAAAGGCAATCAGCAATAGCCCGCAGGCCAGCCACGGCAGACGAGTCGGATTGCCCGCCAGCGCGTCGTTCACCGCTTGCCTTGTCAGCAACGGCGTCAGCGCGGCCAGCAGAATGGTCGAGACCGACGCTACCACTACGATGATGCTAAGTTTCTTACGTTCCCAGCACACGCGTGCCAGGCGAACTATCCAGGACCGCGCAGGAGTGGGAGAGTGAGTCGCAGGCATTAAGCCTCCTCCGTCTGTAAAAAATAGGATCCAAGCCGGATCGCTGTGCAAAAAAAAGCGCCAGCCCGATCCGGTCCCGTATTGTTACGGGCGTATCTCCTGGATGTGTGCTGGCGTATGATCGTCATGACGGCGTAGTGGCTACCCTTTCTGTACCCTCGCGATCAGGCTTTTCGCCACCTCGCTCGGACAGGGTTGCGCTGCCATTTCCGCCGCTACCTCTTCAGAGGCGTCGCGAAGCGCGCGATTGTCGAGGAAAGCATTGATCATGCTGCTCGACAGGCCGTCGTCGCCGGGGATGATCCCGCAGCCGCGTTCGACAACAGCGCGGGCATTTACCGGGCGATCGGCACCCTGGCCGAAGACGATCTGTGGAATACCGGCGTGCAGCGCCGTCAGGGTATTGCCCGCGCCACCATGATGAATGAAGCCATCTGCGCCGTTCAGGAAGGCTCCCATGGGTATCCAGTCGACCAGGCGAACATTTGAGGGCAGTGAGCGCAGATCCGACCGCGCATTGGCCGAAAGATGCAGGATGATCTCGGCATCGACTTCACTGGCGGAATCCATCACCCAGGCGATCAGGTCAAGGCCGTCGACCATCGGTTTGACGGTACCGAGACTCACCAGCAGACGTTTACGGTCGGGCGTCCTCTCCCACCACGGTTCCCACACCGCGCCGCCGTTGTACGGGACGTACTGCATGGGAATAATGGGTTCTCCGTCGTTTTCAAGAATGCTCATGCTCGGTGGTGTTACGTCGATCCAGGCCATATCGCGCGGTGCGGCCCCAACGCCGTGGCGATGATAGGCGTCCGCGAGCGAACGCGTTACGCCTTTGATATGCCAGGGCGTATGGCCGAAGCCGACGGTTTGCATTACGACCGGTATATCGTATTTGGCGGCAATCAGAGGCCCGATGACCCCGAGCGGCGGGTAGATGATGAGATCGGGCCGCCAGTGTCCGGCAAACTCCACCAGGTGGTCGGCCATCTCTTCGCTGAAGAATGAGAAGTTGCCCATTTTTGTGCCGATGTTGCTTTCTTTTCGCTGTGCCTCGCGGCGGCGATAGTCAGCTTCAGAATCAAAACCGGGTGCGGCGTCAAATACCACCAGCCCTGCTTCTGCCGCTTTTTGGGCGAATTTTCCTCCGCTGGCGATCAGCACTTCATGGCCGTTAACGCGAAACGCCTGTGCCAGAGACAGCACAGGATACAGCAGCCCATAGAGAGGCGGGCCTACAAACAAAATACGCATGAGAAAATCCCTCTCCGCTTGACGAACTAAATCAGGAAGTCGACGCAGTCATATGCCAGCAGCAGGACGTTAATTTTCGTTAAGCCTGCTTTGACAGACGCTGCGTCCTTTTTGAGTTTCATCAGCCTTACGAACGGTCCTGTCGCTGACTATTCCGTGACGTAGGCTGGTGAATCGGGAATTCCTTGTCCCGGCTTCCATTAACGCTTACGCGCCGTTGTCCTTTTGAACAGCCCAGGCGGCGTCGTGCTGCCACGCCGCGGTGTTCAGATGCATTTGTTGAGTGTGAGACCGTTCAACAAACCTGGAGAGGCTTGTTTCCTGAAACCTCTGTATACCTTGCCAGATAAACCATCAGTGCAAATGCTAATGATAATAATTACTATTATCATATGTGAGTTGCAACTATAATTAAGCACTTAATGCACAATGAATCGATTATGGGAAAAATCGCAGGTGGGGCTCAGCAAAAGGGGACTCTGTGGATTTAGGCACAAAATCCCACGCTTGCGGCGGTTTACAGGCGGACCTGGTGATTCTGTGTAATTGATGGCGGGGGTCTACGATGACGCTACTTCACCAAATTGCGCGGGTTTACCTCCCGTAAATACTGGCGATGTTACTATGATGCCTGATTCACTGCTGTTTATCGTTATGGAAAACCTGCGTAATGTTAACAAAATTCCCTCCCCGACGCGTAATGACCTGTGCTGCGGCGCTGCTAATTATTTTTAGCATCGCCTTGTTCTTCTTCCTGAGAAGCCCCGAGGTTCCTGAGTATGTTACCGCTCCAGTACGCATCGGCGATATTGAAAACGCCGTACTTGCTACCGGTCGAATTGATGCGATTGAGCGGGTCAACGTTGGGGCACAGGTTTCTGGCCAGGTTAAGTCGCTGAAGGTGAAGTTAGGCGATCGTGTCACTAAAGGGCAGCTCATCGCTGAAATTGATGACGTGCCGCAGCGGAATGATTTACGCAACGCAGAAGCTGCTCTCAACGTGGTAAAAGCGGACCTTCAGGCTAAGCAGGCGCAGTTGAAGCAAGCCTCATTGCGTTTTAAGCGCCAGCGCCAGATGTTAAATGAGGATGCCAGCTCGAGAGAAGATTTCGAAACGGCTGAAACCACGCTGGCCAGTACCCGCGCTGAGCTATCGGCACTGAACGCCAAACTCGTCCAGGCGCAAATTGATGTCGACAAGAAAAAGGTCGATTTGGGTTATACAAAAGTTGTTGCTCCCATGGACGGCATTGTTATTGCCGTTGTCACCCAACAGGGCCAAACGGTTAACTCCAGCCAAAGTGCGCCGACCATTATCAAACTCGCACGTCTGGACGTGATGACAATTAAAGCCCAGATCTCTGAGGCGGATATCACGCGAATTTCACCGGGACAGAAAGCCAGATTCACCATTTTCTCTGAGCCGGATAAGCATTATGACGCCACGTTACGTACCGTTGAACTGGCACCTGAGTCGGTTATGAAAGATGATAGCCTTGCCAGCAGTAGCTCAGCCTCAGGGTCAGGCACGTCAAATGCTTCGGTGTACTACAACGCGCTGCTGGATGTCCCTAATCCAGAAAATCGGCTGCGAATTGCCATGACAGCACAGGTGACCTTGCTGGCTGGAGAAGCTAAAAATACGTTACTGGTGCCGATTCAGGCTGTGCACAAGGTGAGTGGCAACAAACAGCAGGTGCAGATATTGACCAGTGATAACCGGCTGGAAACCCGTGAGGTCAAAACCGGCATTACTAACAGTGTGGATATCCAGATCCTGGACGGTGTAAAAGTCGGGGAACATGTTGTGTTATCGCAGCCGGGTGAAAAAGCGCCCGGGGAAGGGTTTGTATCTTGAGTAATATCATAGAACTCAAGGGCATCAGCCGCACTTACAGGAACGGTGGACAGGATCTCACCGTGCTTAAAGGGATTGATTTGACTATCGCTGCTGGGGAGATGGTCGCGATCATCGGCGCCTCCGGTTCCGGTAAGTCAACCCTGATGAATATTATGGGCTGTCTCGATGTCCCTGATTGTGGCGATTACTTTATCAGCGGTCAAAATGCCGCCCAGCTTTCACCTGACGATCTGGCAAGGATCCGCCGTGAGCACATCGGTTTTATCTTCCAGCGTTATCATTTAATGCCCGACCTGAGCGCGTTAAGTAACGTTGAAATTCCGGCGATTTATGCCAACAGTGAGCGCGAAAAGCGCCGTCTGCGCGCGGCGACATTGCTTGGAAGACTCGGGCTGGAAGGTCGTGAACATCATAAGCCGGGAGAGCTTTCAGGCGGCCAGCAGCAGCGTGTGAGTATTGCCCGCTCGCTGATTAACGGCGGTGAAATCATTCTGGCGGATGAACCCACCGGCGCGCTGGATACGCAGTCCGGTCAGGAGGTACTGTCAATACTCAGTGAACTGAATCAGCGTGGCCATACCGTGGTTATGGTGACACATGATATGAAGGTAGCGCAGCATGCTAACCGTATTATTGAGCTGCGTGACGGTGAAATTATTTCTGATACCGGCAGTCGTGTTACCTCCGGGGTTGCCCTTAAACGACCTGACAGCGTTCAGCAAAGCTGGTGGCAAAGTATTGTTGACCGTACCCGTGAATCCCTGCACATGGCGTTAAAAGCGATGAATGCGCATCGCCTGCGCACGACGTTAACCATGACGGGCATTATTTTTGGTATCGCCGCGGTTGTTACGGTGGTGGCACTGGGAGAAGGCGCGAAACAGCGAACCCTTGATAATATCAAGGAGCTTGGAACCAACGTGGTGAGCATCTACCCGGGAAGGGATTTCTTTGACGACAGCACTGAAGCCATTCGTACACTGGTCCCGGCAGACGCCGAAGCATTAGCAAAGCAGGGGTTTGTTGACAGCGTCAGCCCCGAAGTTAACGCTTCCGACAACATTCGCTTTCTGGGTAAATCCGCTACCGCCACGATCAATGGCGTTGGGCGCGATCATTTTCGCGTAAACGGTATTGAACTGTTGCAGGGATCAACTTTCCAGGACGATCGAAATGCCTCGCAGGAAGTCATCATTGATGAAAACGCCCGCAAGGCGTTATTTGACGATGCGGGACTCAAGGCACTTGGGCAAATCGTTTTTCTGGGTTCCGTGCCTGCACGGGTTGTCGGCATCGCCAAAGGGAACAGCCGAAGCTATGCGCCTAATCGCATTAACGTCTGGATGCCTTACAGCACGGTGATGTATCGAATGACAGGAAAACCGGTGTTGACCAGCATCAGCGTAAGGCTTAAGGATGATGTTGCCAACGAGGCAGCGGTCAGCGCTATTTCTCAGCTTCTCACTCAACGCCACGGCGTGAAAGACTTCCAGCTTTATAATTTCGAGCAGATTCGACAATCAATCGAACGGACCTCAATGACCTTTAGCATCCTGATTCTGATGGTGGCCTGTATCTCGCTGATGATCGGCAGCATTGGGGTGATGAATATCATGCTGGTGTCGGTCACGGAACGGACCCATGAGATTGGCGTACGAATGGCGGTCGGTGCGCGTCAGGGCGATATCATGCAGCAGTTTATGATTGAGGCTGTGCTGGTATGTCTAATAGGCGGAGTGTTAGGTATTGCACTGTCGTATGCCGCCGGAGCGCTGTTCACCGCGCTGGCAGGGGGCATTTTCACCGCCATTTATTCGTGGCAGGCCGCTGCTGCCGCATTCTTCTGCTCAACTTTAATCGGCATGATCTTTGGTTATCTCCCTGCCCGCAAGGCAGCAAGGATGGATCCGGTCGTTTCACTGGCCAGCGAGTAACCCATGAAAATATTATCCCCTTTAACGGTATGCTTTGCTGTCCTGCTTAGTGCTGGCTGCGCCGACTCTCTGAAAAGCGACTATCAGCCTCCTGAGGTGAAATACCCTGCCAACTGGTATCAGGCGGATGCTGCGGAGGAGAGGATGCCGTTCGACTGGCAGGCCTTTAACGATCCAGACCTCGACGGCTGGCTGCGGCAGGTGATGGTGCGCAATAACGATGTCGCTGGAGCAGTATTGCGTGTTTATCGCGCCCGCCTGGAAGAAGAGCGGATTGGCATCACAAACGATCCGGGACTAAAAGGTTCGCTCGCGCTTGACGGTAAAAAACAGCTGAACAGCTCAGCCAACTGGAGCAGGGGCAGCGTTGCCAGTATTAATACCAGCTATGAGCTGGATCTGTGGGGCAAAATAGCGCGGCAGCGCGATGCGAAGGCGTGGGCACGTTTTGCCTCGGAAGAGGATCTGCGTTCTGCACGCCTGACGCTGCTTTCAAATGCCAGTAATAATTACTGGCGCTTAGGCTTTATTAACCAGCAGCTGTCTGTCCTGCAACAAAGCATCAACTATGCAAAAGAGACGCTGCGCCTGGCTAACGCGCGTTATGCCGCGGGCGGTGCCTCCTCTCTGGATGTTGTGGATGCTCAGCAGGGCGTGCTTTCGCAGGAAAACAAGCTGGCGGCGTTGAAGAATGAACGTTTACAGGCGCTCAATCAGCAAGCCGTTTTGCTTGGAACCGCGCCGGGCAGCGCGATAGTCGAACCGAAAGCGTTACCAATGGAACCACTGCCGCAGGTCAGTGGAAAGATCCCGGTCAACGTGCTGCGGCATCGACCCGATATCAGCGCTAAAGAGTGGCGGGTACGGGAAGCATTGGCCACCGTTGATGTCCAGCGTACTGCATTTTATCCAGCGTTTAGTCTGACCGGCTCGCTTGGCACCAGCAGCAGCAGCCTTATGGCCTTCCTGGAAAATCCTGTAGGCTCTGTTGGAGCAAACCTGACCCTGCCGTTCCTGGAATGGAGAGAAAGGGGCATGGACGTGAAGATTGCCCGCAACGACTACGAGCAACGGGTTCTGGAGTTTAAACAGGAACTTTACAAGGCGATGAGTAGCATAGAAGATGCGCTTGCTTTGCGTCATCAACTCCTGGAACAGGAGACGCTTCTACGTGAAGGCCTGGAACTGGCGAAAAAATCAGAGAGGCTAAACGAAGTTCGCTATCGCCAGGGCGCGGTGCGAATTTCTTTCTGGCTTGATGCTCAGGAGAAACGCCGTCAGGCTGAACTGGCACTGTATGAAAATCGCTTTAACCAGTTAAATAATCTGGCAAAAATCTATTTGGAGTTCGGCGGTTCGGTATCTTTTCCCTGAATTGCGCAGACTCATTTACGTCTGGCAGCAATAGGACTTGCTGCCAGGGCGCAGTTCGCAAGACATCCCTCGTCATTATTCAAACCCATCTCACAAAAATCGTTCCTCCCCTTTGATCGAAATTTCATCTCCGACTATATGACTAGTCATATCATTTAAATGACTAGTCATATAGGAGGCAACCATGAATCAATCACTGCCGGCCAACTTTTTATGGGGCAACTCGGTGTCCAGCATGCAGACGGAAGGGGCCTGGAACGAGGGTGGGAAGGGGATGTCGGTGTACGACATTCGTGAAGCCGGAGAAAACGTCTCCGACTGGAAGGTGGCAACCGACTCCTACCATCGCTACCGGGAAGATTTCGACCTGATGCAGGATCTGGGCATGAACTGCTACCGCTTCCAGATCTCCTGGAGCCGCGTCTGCCCGCAGGGCGACGGCGCGTTCAACGACGAGGGCATCGCCTTTTACGACCGCTTTATTGACGATCTCATCGCCCGCGGCATCGAGCCGATGGTCTGCCTCTACCACTTCGACATGCCGCTGGCGCTGGCGCAGGAGTACAACGGCTTCAACGATCGCCGCGTGGTGGAGGCTTTTATCCGCTATGGCAAAAAGATGATCGACTGCTTCGGCGACCGGGTAAAGTACTGGCTGACCTTTAACGAGCAGAACATCTTCCATATGCCGGAAGCGTTCCGCATTTCCGGCTATATGAAAGGCGAGAAAACCCTGCGCGAGCTGTATGAGCTTCAGCACCATGCGATGGTGGCGCACATGTCGCTGACCGAGTATCTGCACCAGACAAAACCGGGCCAGCTAATGGGCGGCATGCTGGCGCACCAGCTGATCTATCCGGCCACCTGCAAGCCGCGCGATATCTTCTGCGCCCAGCAGTATGACGAATTCCTCAACCAGAACCTGCTGCGCGTCTTTGCAGGCCAGGGCTACAGCCCGGCGGTGATGGCGGTGGTAGAGCAGGAGGGCTTCGGTGATATCTATCGCGCCGACGATCTCGCTCTGTTTGCCCGCACGAAAAACGACTTTATGGCCTTCAGCTACTACGCCAGCAAAACGCTGGACAGCGATGCGATCCCGGAAGGCACGCCGGTCAACTATTACCTGCTGCACGGTGAGAAAAATAACCCCTACCTGAAAGCCACCGAGTGGAACTGGCAGATCGACCCGCTCGGTTTTCGCACCATCATCACTCGCTATGCCAACGACTGGCGCATGCCGGTCTTCCCGATTGAAAACGGTATTGGGGTGATTGAGTCCTGGGACGGGGTTAACCCGATTGAGGATACCTACCGCATCGACTACCACCGGGCGCATATCGAGGCCATGAAGGAAGCCATGTTCGAGGATGGCGCAGAGGTCATTGGCTATCTCGGCTGGGGGTTAATTGACATTCTCAGCTCGCAGGGGGACATGCGTAAGCGCTACGGCGTGGTCTATGTCAACCGCGAGAATCACGACCTGAAAGACCTTAAGCGCGTGCCGAAGAAGAGCTACGCGTGGTTAAAACAGGTTATCCATACCAACGGACGCGAGATGTAAGCCGTACGCTGCCGGGCCGTTTTTGTGACTGATTGATGGGAACACTCCGCTATGTCTGAAACAAAAATAACACCGCACATGCAGTCTTTTGTCGACAAATTTGTTGAGTTCTCGGCGCGCCTGGCAAACCAGGTGCACCTGCGCTCCCTGCGCGACGCCTTCGCCACGGTGATGCCGATTTTCATCCTCGCCGGTCTGGCGGTGCTGGTGAACAACGTGGTGTTCCCGTGGATTTTTGAGGGCGACACGCTCACACAGTTTAAGGTCTGGGGCGAGGCGATTATTAACGGCACGCTGAACATCGCCGCGCTGCTGCTGGCGCCGATGATTGCCTGGTCGCTGGCGCGCAACAAAGATTTCGACAATCCGGTCTCGGCAGTGGTTATCGCCGTCAGCAGCTTTATCATCATGATGCCGATGCGCTTACAGGTTACGCCCGTTGGCAGCGACGCTGCGGTCAGCGTGACGCAGGTGCTGACGTTCGCCAATATCGGCTCCACCGGGATTTTCGCCGGGGTGCTGATTGGCCTGCTTTCCACCGAGCTGTTCATCGCCATTTCGCGGCTGAAGGCGCTGCACATTTCGCTGGGGGAAAACGTGCCCCCGGCGGTGAGCAAATCCTTTACCGCGCTGATCCCAACCATTCTTACCTTGTCGGTGTTCGCCGTGCTGGCGGCGCTGCTGGCAAACGTGCTGCATACGGATCTGATCCATCTCATCACGACCTTTATCCAGCAGCCGCTGCGGCTGATCAACACCAGCCTGCCGGGGACGATTTTCATCTACAGCTTCGGCAACTTCCTGTTCACGCTCGGCATTCATCAGTCGGTGGTCAACAGCGTGGTGCTGGAGCCGTTTCTACTGATTAACACCAACGAGAACATGCTGGCCTTCGCCAACGGACAGCCCATCCCGCACATCATCAACAACATCTTTGTGCCGACGTTTGGCATGGTGGGCGGTACGGGCAGCACGATCTCGCTGCTGATCGCCATCTTTATCTTCTCGCGGCAACAATCGGCGAAGCAGGTGGCGCGTCTGTCGCTGGCACCGGGCCTGTTCAACATCAACGAGCCGGTGATTTTCGGCCTGCCGATCGTCTTTAACCTGCCGCTGATGATCCCGTTTGTGCTGCTGCCCGCCATCGGCATTTACTTCGCCTGGCTCTGCACCACGCTGGGGTTAATGTCCCGCTGCGTGGTGATGATCCCCTGGACCACGCCGCCGATCCTCAGCGCCTGGCTGGCGACGGCGGGGGACTGGCGCGCCGTGGTGGTCCAGTTGGCAATCATCGTATTTGGTGTATTCTTCTACCTGCCTTTCCTCAAAATTGCCGAGCGAGTGGCCTTGAAAAACAGCGGGATAGAAAACTAACAGAAAGGAAGGACGATGGTGGCGAAGTACATCACCATAGCGCGGGAAATTAAGAAACGCATTATCAGCCAGCAGTACGCCGCCAACGAACCCCTGCCGGATCAGTTTGCACTGGCGGCGGAGTTCAGTACCAGCCGGATGACTATTCAGCAGGCGATGCGCCAGCTGATCGTCGAAGGGCTGGTCTACACCCGTCAGGGGCAGGGGACGTTCATCCGCAAAAACTTCCTCCAGCTCTCGCAGTGGGATCTCTCCGGCAGCGACTACTTTGGCGCGACCAAAACCTGGGCGCATCTGGGTACGGTGACGAGCCAGGTGGTGCATTTCGAACTGCGCTTCCCGAACGAAAAAGAGCAGGCGTCGCTGATGATTAACGCCGATGCGCCGATCTACGACTTCATTCGCCTGCGTCTACTGAACGGCGAACCGATGTCGCTGGATTCCACGGTGATGCCGATGAATCTGGTGCCGGGCCTGACGAAAAACCACCTTGAAGGGTCAGTGTTTCAGTACGTTCAGGAAACCCTGGGGCTGAAAATTATGGGGTCATACCGGGTCGTGCGGGCGCTAAAGCCCAGCGCGCTGGACAGAGAGCATCTGGTCTGTGAGGAAACCGATCCGGTGCTGGAGGTGGAGCAGGTCATTTATCTGGAAGATGGCACGCCGCTGGAGTATGCCCACTGCCACTATCGCTACGACCACGGCGGGATTGTGATAGTGAATAACGGATAAAAAAAAGCGGGCCTCGAGGCCCGCTTTTTTGATGCGCGTAATTAGTTCAGACGCACCGGCATACCGGAACGGTTCTGAATCGCCTGGTCGACGATGGTGGTTTCCACGTCTGGCTGAGAGGTCACTGACTGCACCGCGCTGTTCAGCGTAATCGGCACGATCTCGTTGTTGTTGATCTGGTCTTCGCTGGTGGAGAGCGGGTTGTGCACTTCGATGTAGCGGCTGCCGTCTGGCTCAGACGTCGCTTTCACCGGTTCGTTGATGAACTGCACGCGCGTACCGACCGGCACGTTTTCGAACAGGAACTTGATGTCGTCGTTACGCAGGCGCACGCAGCCGTGGCTCACGCGCAGGCCGATACCGAAGTTGGCGTTGGTGCCGTGGATGGCGTACAGACGACCAATGTACAGCGCGTACAGGCCCATCGGGTTATCCGGGCCGGCTGGCACAACGGCGGGCAGCGGCTCGCCCGCAGCGATGTATTCCGCGTGCATTTTGGCGGTAGGGGTCCAGGTTGGGCCCGCTTTCTTACGCTCTACTTTGGTGGTCCAGTTCAGCGGGGTGTCTTTACCCAACTGGCCGATACCGATTGGCAGCACGATAACGGTGTTAGTGCCTTTCGGGTAGTAATACAGGCGCATTTCGGCGCTGTTAATCACGATGCCTTCATGAACGGTATCCGGCAGGATCAGCTGCTGAGGAATATTCAGCACGGTACCTGCTTTTGGCAGATACGGGTCAACGCCCGGGTTCGCTTCCAGCATGTTGGACAGGCCCAGCTGGTACTGCGCGGCGAAATACTCCAGCGGCTGAGAGTTACCCTCAGGCACCGTCACCACCTGGTTTTGACCCACCAGACGGCTTCCGTCTGTCGGCAGGGGATACGTCACCGCAGACGCGGTCTTACAAAAACCTACTACGGCTAACGCCGCCGCAAAAAGCGTTGTTAATTTCATGTTCATGTTGTGCGAGGTATCTAAGCCATTCAGGCGATGAGTTGATAAGTCTGAATCTGTGATGGGAGCGCATTATATGTGCATTCCCGCTTACAGGGAATTCAGATGTGTACGAAATCACATTTTTTTCGATTTTGTTAAAGTTTAGTGGATTGCCGCAACACGGGATCTCAATTCGGAATTGTGGCATAATGCCGTGTTTATCACACTTTTCGCAGGAATCTCTCCGTGTTAGTTACCAGCAACGTCACTATGCAGTTTGGCAGTAAGCCGCTGTTCGAAAACATTTCCGTCAAATTTGGCGGCGGCAACCGTTACGGCCTGATTGGTGCCAACGGTAGCGGAAAATCCACCTTTATGAAGATCCTCGGCGGCGATTTAGAGCCGACGCTGGGCAACGTGTCGCTCGATCCGAACGAGCGTATCGGTAAGCTGCGTCAGGATCAGTTCGCCTTCGAAGAGTTCACCGTGCTCGACACCGTGATCATGGGGCACGCGGAGCTGTGGGAAGTGAAGCAGGAGCGCGATCGTATCTACGGTCTCGCCGAAATGAGCGAAGAAGACGGCTATAAAGTGGCCGATCTGGAAACCCAGTACGGCGAAATGGACGGCTACTCCGCGGAAGCGCGTGCGGGCGAGCTGCTGCTGGGCGTGGGTATTCCGGTTGAACAGCATTACGGCCCGATGAGCGAAGTCGCGCCTGGCTGGAAGCTGCGCGTGCTGCTGGCGCAGGCGCTGTTCTCTAACCCGGACATCCTGCTGCTCGACGAACCAACGAACAACCTGGACATCGATACCATCCGCTGGCTGGAGCAGACGCTGAACGACCGCGACAGCACCATGATCATCATCTCGCACGACCGTCACTTCCTGAACATGGTCTGTACGCACATGGCGGATCTGGACTACGGCGAGCTGCGCGTTTATCCGGGCAACTACGACGAGTACATGACGGCAGCCACCCAGGCGCGTGAACGTCTGCTTGCCGACAACGCCAAGAAGAAAGCGCAGATTGCGGACCTGCAATCCTTCGTGAGCCGCTTCAGCGCTAACGCCTCTAAATCCCGTCAGGCGACCTCGCGTGCCCGTCAGATCGACAAAATCAAGCTGGAAGAGGTTAAAGCCTCCAGCCGTCAGAACCCGTTCATTCGCTTCGAGCAGGACAAGAAGCTGTTCCGTAACGCGCTGGAAGTTGAGGCGCTTACCAAAGGCTTTGATGAAGGCCCGCTGTTTAAAAACTTCAACCTGCTGCTGGAAGTGGGCGAGAAAATTGCCATTCTGGGCGCCAACGGCGTGGGTAAATCTACCCTGCTGAAAACCCTGGTGGGTGAACTGCAGCCGGACAACGGCACCGTGAAGTGGTCCGAGAACGCGCAGATTGGCTACTACGCGCAGGATCATGAGTACGAGTTCGAAAATGACCTGACCGTCTTCGACTGGATGAGCCAGTGGAAGCAGGAAGGTGACGACGAGCAGGCGGTGCGCAGCATTCTGGGTCGTCTGCTGTTCAGCCAGGACGACATCAAAAAGCCGGCCAAAGTGCTCTCCGGTGGTGAAAAAGGCCGCATGCTCTTCGGCAAGCTGATGATGGAAAAACCGAACATTCTGGTGATGGACGAACCGACCAACCACCTGGACATGGAATCGATCGAATCGCTGAACATGGCGCTGGAGATGTATCAGGGCACCCTGATCTTCGTCTCTCACGACCGTGAGTTCGTCAGCTCCCTGGCGACCCGCGTGATCGAAATTACGCCAGAGCGCGTGGTGGACTTCACCGGTAACTACGAAGATTACCTGCGCAGCAAAGGTATCGACGGCTAAAAAAAAAGCCGGGTGGCGGCTTCGCCTTACCCGGCCTACGTTCTATCCCCTCTCCCTGTGGGAGAGGGCTAGGGTGAGGGCATCAGGCCGTACTACACCACCCACTCGCTCCCTTCAATCCCGTTTACCCGCAGCGTACGTTTTTCCCCCGCCGGTAACGACACCTTCAGCGCCTTCCACGCCGGACGATAATCCCCGCGCGCGTTGACCTTCAGGTTGATGGTTGCGCCATCACACTCCATTTCCCATTCCACCCACAGCGCATTGCCCTTTTGATAGCCCCAGCTTTCACCGTCGTCCTCAAACAGCAGCCCCGTGGTTGTGCCGACGCCTTTAACCGGGAACAGCTTCAGCTCGCGGGTCGTATCTTTTTCAGCACTCACATGCGTGATGCGCTCGCTAAGCGGCAGACCGGCCCCGGCGCGCACCAGCAGCGGCAGTTTTTCCAGCGGCGCATCAAGGACGATGGATTGCCCGCCCGCATACCACGCGTGGGTGTAAAAATCGTACCAGCCCGTTTCGTTATCCGGCAGCCAGACGCGGCGCTCGCGCTGCCCGGCTTCGACGACGCTGGCGACCAGCAGGTCGCGGCCCAGCAGGAAGTCATCGCACTCTTCGAAGGTCTGCGCGTCGTGCTCGTGGTCGAGGAAGGTCGGGCGCAGCATCGGCTCGTCGTCGGCGTGCGCCTGCCAGAGCAGGGTGTAGAGATACGGCAGCAGGCGGTAGCGCAGCTCAATGGCGCTGCGGATCGCAGGGGTCACGCCCGGGTACATCCACGGCTCGTTCACGGTGCGATCGTCATTCCAGGAATGGATGGTAAAGCGCGGGTGCATTACGCCGTTCTGCACCCAGCGCACGAACAGCTCGGCGTCCGGCTTGTCGCCGGAGAAACCGCCGACGTCGTGCCCGACGTTGAATAATCCGGACAGGCTCATGCCCAGCCCCATGCGGATGTTATAGCGCAGGGTGTCCCAGTTGGTGCGGTTGTCGCCGCTCCAGGTCTGAACGTAGCGCTGCATCCCGGCGCAGCCGGAGCGGGAGATGAGATACGGGCGTTTTTCCGGCGCAAAGCGCTGCTGCGCTTCCAGCGAGGCGCGCATCATCAGCAGCGGCATCACCGGGCGAATGTGCTTGATGGCGATCTCCTTGCCGAAGCCAAAGCAGCGGGCTTCCCCGTCCCACACTTCATACTCGTTGTTGTCGTTCCAGGTGGAGTCGATGCCCATCTCCAGCAACTGCGTGGTCACGCCGTTCTGCCACCACTGCACCGTCTGCGGGTTGGTGAAGTCGAGGTGCGAGCCTTCGTCATCCCAGAAGCTGGAACGTTCAGGCGCGTCGGTTTCTGAATCACGGATGAACAGGCCGCTCTCCGCCACTTCACCGTAGCGGGGATGATCCTGCAGCAGGCACGGCTTGATGTTGGCCGCAAGCTTCAGTCCCGCGTCGTGGAAGGCCTGGCTCATCGCCTTCGGCTGCGGCACTTTGTCGTAGTTCCAGTTGAAGACGTAGCGCTTGCCGTTGATGGAGGTATAGCCGGACGAGAGCTGGAACGAATCGCACGGAATGGCGTGCTCTTCGCACAGGCGGATGAAGTTCATCAGCTGATTCTGCGCGTCCGGTGCGTCGGTGTAGTGCATGGTCGAGCCGCTGTAGCCCAGGCTCCACTTCGGCCCAAACAGCGTTTTCCCGGTCAGGCGCACGAAGGCTTTGGTGACGTCCAGCGCGCGCGCGCCGGTAAAGAGGTAGTAGTCGATGTCGCCCGCTTCTGCCTGCCAGCGGCGATAGGCGGTGTGATAGTTGTCGATCTCGTTGCCCAGATCCAGCCAGCAGCTGCTCAGGTTGTCGTAGAACAGGCCGTAGCTCACGTCGTCGCGGCGGGTAAGGGTGAACGGAATGTGCTTGTAGAGCGGGTCGGTGCTGGCGGCGTTGTAACCCATCGCGTCCAGGTTGCGCATCTCGTAGCGTTTGCCGTTGCGCTGCAGATCGCCCGCTTTCTCACCCAGGCCGTAGAAACGCTCGTCCTTGCGACGGCTGAGATAGTGCGCCACGCCGTCGCCGTGGGCGTTCAGCAGGTAGGCGCTGGTCGGGCGATCCTGGACCAGCGGCTGCCATTCGCCCGCATCATTGCGGTAGTGCCACTCCAGCCACAGGGGCTGGTGGACGGTGACGCGCAGCTGCTCGGTTGCCACCGTCACTGCGTCATCCTGCTGCGTCAGGGTCCAGGCCGGGCAGGAGAAACCGCTCAAGTCGTCACGACGGCGGCCTTCCCACGGCACGTCTTGTTCCGGCGCGATGCTCCAGGTGCGGTCCAGCGCCAGCTCGCCTTCGCGCTTAATCAGCACGCGGAACAGGTTCTGTTCCAGCACGTACAGGCACAGGCGGTGCTGATTATCGACCAGCAGCTCCAGATGATTCGCAGACTGCTTATCAACGGTCCAGTTTTTCAGGGTTTTCATATGCAATACATCCACTATCAGGCGCGCTTAGCGCGACGTTCAGCAATAAATGCCACCAGGAAGAGAGCGCCAATCAGGTCAAAAAAGCCCATGGCAATAAAGAGCGGGTTGAAGCCGATTTTGTCGGCGGTCACCCCGATTAACAGGGAGAACAGGAAGCTGGCGATCCACGCCGCCGAGCCGCGCATGCCGTTGACGGTCGCCATCTGGCCTTTGTCGAACGACTCCACGACCAGAGCACTCAGCATGCAGGAGATGATCTGGTGCCCGAAGCCGCCGATGGAGATCAGCACGATGGTGATATACGGGTCGCGGGTCACGGCGACGATGGCCAGAGAAATCATCAGAAACGCGCCGGTGACGGAGCTTGCCACCACCGAGTTCACGCGGGAGCAGCCGAACCAGCGGGTGTACAGACGCGTCAGGTAGCCGCTCGCTACGCTGCCGAGGTCGGCGGCCAGGAACGGCAGCCAGGCAAACATCGCAATCTGCTTCAGGTCCATGCCGTGCTCTTTGGCAAGGTACAGCGGCACCCAGAAGCTCAGCACCGCCCAGGCCGGTTCCGCCATAAAGGCCGGGATGGCGATACCGTAGAAGCGTTTATTTTTCGAGACGGTTTTCAGCGCGGTCAGGAAGGGCAGCTTGACCGGTGCGGGTTCGTTATCCTGTTTGATAAACGCCAGCTCGTCGCGGCTCAGGTTCGGGTGCTGTTCCGGGTTGTGGTAGAACGCCCACCAGAGGAGCACCCACAGCAGCGCCAGCACGCCGGTAAACATAAACGCGCCCTGCCAGCCGAACGACGCGTGAGCAAAGTAAATGATAGGCGGGGCCAGCATCGCGCCGATGGAGAAGCCCACGCCTGCCCAGCCGGCGGCAACGGGACGCTCTGATTTCGGGAACCATTCACCGATGGTTTTGGCGTTCGCTGGCGTGGCGGCAGCTTCGGAAGCACCCATAAAGAAGCGCAGAATCGCCAGGTGCAGCCAGCTTCCGGCGCCCGCGTGGAAGATACACATCAGCGCCCAGATCCCGGCGCAGACCATAAAGCCAATCTTCAGGCCGATAACGTCGATCAGCCAGCCGCACAGGGGCTGGAAAATGGTGTAGGCGATCTGAAACGCGCCGACTATCCAGGAGTACTGCTCGGTGGTGATCCCGAGGCTCTCTTTCAGTTCCGGGGCGAGGATCCCCAGTGAGTTACGGGTGATGTAGTTAACGGTGACGCCAAGTAAAAACAGCACCAGCACGTACCAGCGCAAATTCTTAATGACGCGACGGGTTTTGCTTGTCGCAACGGTGTTATTGATGTCCTGACTCATTTTACTCTCCACAAGACGGACGGTAAGGGGACGGAGGTTCAGGTGTCACACAGATTGTTATGCCTTTGATTTCTATCCGCTTAGAATGCTTAAGTTGCTATACAACTAGTATGGAAGCTGTGTGACAAGTTCACCTTAGGGAAGAAAATGAGAGGGCAAAAGTGGATTTTGTGCAAAATTTCTCATAATTGACGTAAAACCTCTGGCATGATGGTCGTTATGTCAGTTATTGCCTGACAAATACGCCATGAAAATTTTTTCATTTCGCAAATGGAGCCAGATCACAAAATGGACAAAAGGCTAAAAATCACCGAAATTGCCGCCCGTACCCAGCTCTCCATCAGTACGGTTTCCCGTGTGCTGGCAGGCAAAGCGAATACCAGCGAAAAGGCGCGGGCTAAGGTGCTGGCGTGCGCGCGGGAGCTGGGGGTGATGGACGGCATGGCGGCGGGGCGTCTGCTGCTTAACAGCCTGGTGGTTTTTGCCCCTCAGCGTGCCTTCGACGAGCGGTCCGACATCTTTTACTACCGCGTGATCCAGAGCGTGAGCAAAGGGCTTGCCTCGCACGAGGTTCGGCTGCGCTACTGCGCGCTGGAGGAGAACGACAGCGACGCCCAGATTTTTCTGGCACGCATGAACGAGCCGGATACCCAGGCGGCCATTCTGCTCGGTATCGACGATCCGCATATCCACGATCTGGCGGTGGATGTGGGGAAACCCTGCATGCTGATTAACTGCCGGGACCGCCGCATGCGCCTGCCTGCCGTTGCCCCGGATCATCGCGCCATCGGCGAGCGGGCGGCGGAGTACCTGTTCGAGATGGGGCACCGCGAGGTGATGAACGTGCTGTGCCTGCGTCGCTACACCATGGAGCTGCGCCTGGCGGGGATCCGCGACGCGTGGCACGCTCATAATCTCAGGTTTAACGACAGGCGCGATCTGCTGGTGGTGCCAAGCTTCAGCGCCAGAGAGACGGAGCAACTGGTGAGCGAGTGGCTTAACCAACAGAAGGGAAAAGACCTGCCGACGGCGTTCCTGGTAGGCGGGGACTTTATGGCGGCAGGCACCATCAGCGCGCTGCAAAATCACGGTCTGCGCGTGCCGCAGGACGTCTCGGTGATGAGCATTGACGGCTTTAATCTGGCGGCGATTCAGGATGTGCCCTTAACGGCGGTGCATGTTCCCCGCGACGAGCTGGGAACGGAAGCGGTGCATATGCTCCAGCAGCGGCTGATGCGCCCGGACGCGCCGTCAGGAACATTGCTGCTGAACGGCACGCTGGCCGTGCGGGAATCGGTACGGCGGATACGTCAGGGGAAACGACGCACCGCCGTGGAGCGGGAAGGGCTGTACGACAGTTAAGCCATGCCCAGCGCACGCTTGCCGTGGATATTGAGATCGTTCACGGTAAAACGGTCCTGCCAGCTTTTTTCATAATCCTCGCGCGGGAAGTCTCCCGGCGACGCGCCGGTTTCCAGCGCTTCCTTGACCTTTTTCGCATAGGCGAGGTTCTTCTCGCACATTGGCGCGGCGGGGATGTACATCACGTTGCCCCAGCCCTGCTGATTTTCCACCGGCGCGACAGAGTGGATCACGTCGCAGTGCCACCACACGGAATCGCCGGCTTCCAGCGCCGGAATACTGGTTAATGCTTCGACAAGCAGCGGGTGCCACTTCTCGGAAATCGGCAGCACGCGCCCCGGCGCCACGCCGCAGAGTTCGTCTTCCGGCACGTCGTCCAGCAGCGGACGCAGCAGAATGTAGGCCATTGCTTCCGGCATCGGCACCACGTGCAGCAGCCCCTGGCCGGGGATCATGTCCGACAGCGCCGTCCAGCCCTGGAAGGTGCGGAACACCGAGCATTTGGTGGTGTTATCCACGGTGTATTCTTCCACTTCAGTACGGTGCGCGGCGTTCCACGGATCGTATTTCTCGACGTTGCCGTCAAACACGCGGGCAAACACCTGCTGGTAAGCCGGCAGCAGCCAGCGCTCCAGCGCGCCGGAATCGGTATGCGCCCCCAGCCCTTTGGAGGTGGTTCCCGGCGGACGGCGGCGAATGCGGTCCGGGTAAATCACGCTCACGTCAGGGTCGAACCACTGCTTGCCGTTGCTCTCGAATGTCCATAAACGGTTCAGGAACGACTGCACCTGCGCCATCGCTTCACTCTGGCGCGCCTGCATTTGTGCCTGGGACCAGTAGATCGGGTAAATCTCCGGGCGGGAGGCGGTTAAGGTGCCGAAGAAGTTGTCGCCCGGCCCTTTGTACACCTCGTCAAACTTGTTCAGATCGAGGTAGTCGAGCATCGACCGATCCCACGCCAGCGCCTGCTCGCGGGGGAAGTGACCTTTAATCACCGCGCAGCCGCGGCGCTTAACGGCCTCGCGCTGAGCGTCGGTAATCGTGCCGTTTTTCACATCTGCAAACGGAATCACCGGCCAGACGGATTCGCCTTTATTTTTCAGGGCGTTGATCTCCGCCACGCGGGTGGCGATTTTATCGCTGAGCTTGTCGAACACCGCCTGCACGTCGCCGATCTGCGCGCGTAACTCACGTTTTAACTGACGGATTGCCGCTTTGTGATCCGCCGGCAAGGTTTCACTGGTAAAGGTCATAACTGCCTCGCATCTTTCATTCGAAAGTAAAAATGTCTACAAGTGATACTTTAAGTTAAAAATAAGTTAATGCAATTTTAAAAACTTGACGCAAGCCACAGGACGGAAAAAGAGTGAGAGGCCGGAGCGGGGCTCCGGCGAGGAAAGGATCAGACGTCGAAAGGAGAGTGGTTGTCGAGCACGGCCTGAATGACGTTCAGCGCGCCCTGATGGTTGTTGTCGTCGGTGCTGTAGCGGCTAATGTCTTTAATGCTCTGCGCCGCGTTGCCCATCGCAAAAGAGTATTTCACCAGCTTCAGCATCTCGGCATCGTTGCCGCTGTCGCCAATGCCGACGCACTCCTGCGGGGAGATTTTCCAGCGTTTCAGCAGGCGGCTAATGCCGTTGGCCTTGTGCAGGCCGGGGATAATCAAATCGACAAAACCGAAACCGCTGGTGACCGGCTTCATGATGCCGTCCAGGGAGACGTGCAGTTTATCGACCAGGTTCGGGATATCGCTGTCCGGCAGGTTCAGGGAGAACTTAAACAGCACGTCATCGATTTCGCGGTAATCGCTGATGCGTTTTAAGCGGTGATAGTGCTTTGACATCAGCGCCACGAAGGCGTCCGGGGCTTTGTCGCTGACGTAGGCGCTCTCCAGCCCGCAGGCTACAAAGTTCAGCCCTTTGTCTTTCAGCAGTTCGCCAATAACGATCTGCGACTCATGGTGGGTCAGCTCGCCGTGGAAAACCTGCTCGCCGTGATCGAACACCAGCGCGCCGTTCTCCGCCACGAAGGAGATCTGCTCTTTCAGTTCGGGGAAGAAGGAGATGAGCTGGTAATACTGGTTGCCGCTGGCGACAACGAACTCAATATTGCGGGATTTAAGCTGCTCAAACTGTGCCTGGAAGCGGTCACGATCGTACTGCTTGGCATCATCAAGGAAAGTTCCGTCCATATCGGTGACGATAACTTTAACGGTCATACTGTGCTCCTGGGTCACTGCGTTTTGAAACATTCTAATAACAAGGTGACGGGGAGCACAAATTTAATTTCGAATGAAAGTCAGAAAGCCGGGTGGCGGCTTCGCCTTACCCGGCCTACGGGGAGATGCTGTAGGCCCGGTAAGCGCAGCGCCACCGGGCGTTTTCTTACAGCGTATGCTCAGTACGGGCGATAATATCGTCCTGCGCATCCGGCGACAGGGCGGTGAAGAACGCCGAGTAACCCGCCACGCGCACTACCAGGTCGCGGTACTGGTCCGGGTGCTTCTTCGCTTCCAGCAGCGTTTCGCGGGAGACAATGTTGTACTGAATATGCCAGCCCTTGTGCACCTCGAAGAAGGTACGCAGCAGCACCATCAGCTTCTGGCGATCGCTGTCGTTTTCCAGCGTCGACGGGTTCAGCTTCTGGTTAAGCAGCACGCCGCCAAGAATCGCTTCCGTCGGCAGTTTACCCACGGAGCCAATCACCGCCGTCGGGCCGAGGTGGTCCGTACCGGAGGCCGGGCTAGCCCCTTCTGCCAGCGGGGTGTGGGCCTTACGTCCGTCCGGCGTGGCCATCGTTGCCGCGCCGAACGGAACGTTAGCGGAGATAGACGACGTGCCCGCGTAGTAGTTACCGCCAATCGGGCCGCGGCCGTAGCGGGGGTTGTGGTACTGCTTCAGCTCCTCAATGTAGGTTTCGTAAGCACGGGTCAGCAGCATGTCCACGCTATCGTCATCGTTGCCGTATTTCGGCGCACCGTTGATCAGGCGCTGGCGCAGCTGCTCGTGGGTCAGCCCGTCGAAGTCATCCGCCAGCGCCGCCGCCAGCTGCTGCTGACCGATAGCGCCCTGCTCAAAGACCAGCTTTTTCACCGCTGCCAGGCTGTTGCCGAGGTTGGCGATACCCACCTGCAGGCCGGAGACCCAGTCATACTTCGCGCCGCCCTGCTTGATGCTTTTCGCGCGTTCGATGCAGTCGTCCACCAGCGCCGAGCAGAGAATATCGTGGACGTTCTCCTCCAGCATGGTGTCTACCACGTACTCAATTTCGATAGATTTGCGGGTGTAGTAGCGGATCTGGCTGTCCCACGCCGCCATCACCTCCTCGAAATTGTCGAAGTTGCCGGCTGAGAGCGCTTTTTCCTGCGGCAGGAACACTTTGCCGCTGGTGGCGTCGCGGCCGCCTTCCAGCGCGGCGAGCATGACGCGGGCAAAGTTGATAAAGCTCATGCCGGTGCAGCGGTAGCCCCATTTGCCGCCCACCGCGGTTTCGATGCAGCCGATGGCCGCGTAGTCATACGCATCGTCGCGCTCCACGCCAAGCTTGATAAATTCCGGGATCACGATTTCATCGTTGTTAAATGCCGGCATCCCGAAGCCGCAGCGGATCACCTGCACGCAGGCGTCGAGGAAGTCGTTGCTCATGCCCGCATGATAGCGCACGCTCAGGTTTGGCTGGGTGGAGCGCAGGCGACCGCAGGACTCCAGAATCGCGTAGGAGAGCGGGTTCACCGCGTCCATCGGCTCGCCGTTAACCAGCTTCTGACCACCAATGGTGACGTTCTGGTACAGCGGGCTGCCGGCGGAGGCCTTGGAGTGCGAGCCGGAGCGGATCTTGTTCACTTCCAGCAGCTTCAGCCAGCAGCTGTGCAGCAGCTCGATGGCGTGCTCGCGATCCAGGCTCTGGTCCAGCTCCACGTCGCGGCGATAGTACGGATAGAGATACTGGTCCATACGGGCGAAGGAAACGGAGTGGCCGTTGGACTCAATCTGCAGGATCAGCTGAATGAAGTAGCACAGCTGCAGCGCCTGCCAGAAGGTTTTTGGCGGCTCGTGGGCAATCACGTCGCAGTTTTCCGCCATCGCCAGCAGCTCGTCGCGGCGGCTTTCGCGGGTTTCCGTAGACGCCATCTCACGCGCCAGGTCGGCGAAGCGTTTGATGTGCAGGCTGACGGCTTCCAGCACGATATCAATTGCTTTCAGGAACTGATCGCCGTGCAGGTCTTCCAGCACCGTCAGGTTGATGCGCGAGCGGCGCTCGTCCACTTTGGCGCGCAGGCCGTCGAGACCTTTCTCCAGCACCAGCGGGAAGTTTACCGCCAGGTGCGCGTCGCCGGAGGTCATGTTGCCTTCGGCTTTGATGATGCCGGTTTCCAGCAGGCCTTTCTGCTCGTCGGTGAACATGCCATAGCAGCGATCCTGCACCGTCTGGCCGCGCCACCACGGGCAGATTTCATGCAGAACACGCTTGTTCTCTTCGCTCACCGCGAAGCCCGCACCCGGACGGTCCGCCAGATCGTCAATCTCTTTCTCAATCCAGGAGACGGTATATTCCGGGAAGATCGGCGCGGCGCGCACTTCGCTTGCCTGGTTGCCGATAATCAGCTCGTCGTGCTTGATCCAGATGGTGCGTTCCGCCAGGTGATGTGCCAGCGCCAGGGCGCGACGCACCGGGATCGGCTTGTCCATGTGCTGCTGGTACATTTCGGTGTAATGCTGCGCGCGCTCGGTACAGACCGGCGGCTTGACGATATGCACCAGCGCCATTTTATGCGCTTTAATACGTTCGCTGAGGGTGTTGAGATTCAGGGTGGTCATAGGTTTATCCTCGTAAGGTCGCGGTTAACCCTTTCTGGCAGGCGTACTGCTGCGCGAAATCCAGCAGGGCAGGGTTATCCAGCGGTTTGTCAGGGGCAGAGTAAGGTTGGCCGAGCAGGGTGTATTTGTTCATGCCCAGCGTGTGATACGGCAAAAAGTGAATATCATCGACGCCGAGTTCGTCGGCGGCGAAGTTGGTAATGGCTGTGATGGACGCTTCATCGGCGTTAAAGCCCTGGATCAGCGGCACGCGGATGGTGATCTTTTTCCCGGCAGCGGCGAGGCGCTTCAGGTTGTCCAGGATCCGTTTGGCCGAACCGTCGGTCCACTGTTTGAACACCGCTCCGTCGACGTGCTTAAGGTCGGCAAGGAACAGATCGACGTACGGTAATGACGGCTCCATATAGTGCCACGGAACGTGAAGGCAGGTTTCGACGGCGGTGTGGATACCCTGTTCGTGGCTGGCCTTGAACAGGGCGTGCGCCAGCTCCGGGTTCATAAACGGCTCGCCGCCGGAGAGGGTGATCCCGCCGCCGCTGCGGTCATAAAAAGGTTTGTCGCGCAGCACGGTGGCCATGATCTCGTCCACCTGCTTCTCTTCACCGCAGACGGTAAGCGCCTGCGTCGGGCAGTAGTCGGTGAGGGCGTTAAGCGTCTCTTCACTCAGCTTTTCGCGGTGGATGACCAGGCCATTGAGCGCGCGTTCGATACAGCCCGGTGCCGCCTGCTGGCACAGGTCGCAGCCTTCCAGACACAGGCGCGCGTCAAACAGCACGTCCCGGCTGCGCGAGCGGCTTTCCGGGTTCTGGCACCAGCGACAGCCCAGCGAGCAGCCTTTCAGGAACACCACGGTTCGAATACCGGGGCCGTCGTGGGTGGAATAACGCTGAATATTGAAGATCATATTTTTGCCCTCAAGTTGCATATGAAGATTAAATGACTTTCGAATGAAAGTTATCTTGATTCAGGTCAACTCTTGAGCAGGTTTTATCGTGATAGGGTAAGTGCAGGCTAATTTTGAGGGTGACATCATGGAACTTTATCTCGACACATCTGACGTTGCGGCAGTCAAAAAGCTGGCGCGTATCTTCCCGCTGGCGGGCGTGACCACCAACCCAAGCATTGTGGCGGCAGGAAAAACGCCGCTAGATGAGCTGCTGCCCGCACTGCACGACGCGTTGGGCGGTAAGGGCCGTCTGTTTGCGCAGGTAATGGCAACCACCGCCGAAGGGATGGTGGAAGACGCGCGCAAGCTGCGCGCTATCATTAACGACCTGGTGGTGAAGGTGCCGGTGACCGCAGAAGGGCTGGCGGCCATTAAGATGCTGAAAGCGGAAGGGATCCCGACGCTGGGCACGGCGGTGTACGGCGCCGCGCAGGGGATGCTGTCGGCCCTGGCCGGAGCAGAGTATGTGGCCCCTTACGTTAACCGCGTGGACGCGCAGGGCGGGGACGGGATCCAGACCGTGATTGAACTGCAGCAGCTGTTGGCGCTGCACGCGCCGCAGTCAAAGGTGCTGGCCGCGAGCTTTAAAACCCCGCGACAGGCGCTGGATTGCCTGCTGGCAGGGTGCGAGTCCATCACGCTGCCGCTGGACGTCGCGCAGCAGTTTGTTACTTCCCCTGCGGTGGATGCCGCGATCGTGAAGTTTGAGCAGGACTGGCAGGGGGCGTTTGGACGGACGTCTATCTGACGGGTGCGGCCTGATGCCCTCACCCCAACCCTCTCCCACAGGGAGAGGGAGCAAACACTAAAACGGCAACCTGAAGGTTGCCGTTTGCTTTAACCTCCGCAAACCTCACACCCCGGATTGCGCATCAGCTTCATCTCGCGGAACTGACAGGTCATCGCGTCATACATCACGATTTTCCCCGCGGCAGGCGTGCCGTAGTGTGCCAGCACTTTGATCGCTTCCATTGCCTGCAATGAGCCAATCACGCCGACGAGTGGCGCCATCACGCCCGCCTCGACGCAGGTCAGCGCATTCTCGCCAAACAGACGGCTCAGGCAGCGGTAGCAGGGTTCACCATCCGCGTACGTGAAGACGCTAATTTGCCCCTCCATGCGGATTGCCGCGCCGGAGACCAGTGGGGTTTTGTGGGCAAAACAGCCCGCGTTCAGCTGGTTACGGACGGCGACGTTATCGGTGCAGTCGAGCACCAGATCGTGCTGCGCAATCTGCGCGAACAGCGCGTCGTCATCCAGCATCGCGTCAATCAGTGTGAACTGAACGTTGGGGTTGATGCGCGCCAGCGCCGTGCGGGCAGAGTCTACTTTCGGCTGGCCAACCGTCGCGTCGCTGTGCAGCGTCTGGCGCTGCAGGTTGGACACCGAGACGGTATCGAAATCCAACAGCGTCATCCTGCCCACGCCCGCCGCCGCAAGATACTGCGCGGCGGCGCAGCCCAGCCCGCCGAGACCGACGACCAGCACTTTGGCTGCCTTAAGCGCTTCCTGGCCCTCAAAGTCAAACCCGCGCAGCACGATCTGGCGGTTGTAGCGCATCATCTCCTGGTCGCTCAGCTCCACCGTCATGTCAGCCTCCGAACAGGTGGTTAAAGCGCTCAACCTCAACCCATTCGCCTGCTTCTACATTGCCGCGCTCGCGCTCCAGCACGATGAAGCAGTTACCCAGACTGAAGGAGCTGAAAATGTGCGAGCCCTGGTGCCCAGTGGTGCTCACTTCCATTTCGCCGTCGGCGTTGCGCGCCAGAATGCCGCGCTGGAAATCGAGACGACCCGGTGATTTTTTCAGGCGCGTAGCGGCACGCACGCGCAGGCGTTCCGGTAGCGGGCTGGCTTTGTTGCCGGAAAGCTTCGCCAGCAGCGGGATCGCCAGCTGGTAGAAGGTGAGTGCCGCAGAGACCGGGTTACCCGGCAGGCCGCAGAACCAGCTGTGCGGAAGCTTGCCAAACGCGAACGGTTTGCCCGGCTTGATCGCCAGCTTCCAGAAGGCGATTTCGCCCAGCTCTTCAAGAAGGGTTTTGGTGTAATCCGCTTCGCCCACGGAGACGCCGCCGGAGCTGATGACCACGTCGGCGGATTCGTTCGCCTCGATAAACGCCGCGCGCAGTTTTTCCGGGTCGTCTGGAATAATGCCGAGGTTAATCACCTCGCAGCCCAGCTGCTCCAGCATCAGGTGTACCGCCAGGCGGTTGGTGTCATAAATCTGGCCGTCCTGCAGCGGCTGGCCCGGAAGCTGCAGCTCGTCGCCGGTGGAGAAAACCGCTACGCGCACCTTGCGGATAACGTCAACTTCCGCGATGCCGAGCGAGGCCAGCACCGGCAGTTCACCTACCGTCAATTTCTGCCCGGCGGCAAAAACGGTCGCGCCGAGGGTGATGTCTTCGCCCGTGCGGCGGATGTTCTGGCCCGCTTTAACGTTCGCGGTAAAACGCACGCCGTCGTCGGTCTGCTCGGTCTCTTCCTGCATCACCACGGCATCGCAGCCCTGCGGAACCGGCGCGCCGGTCATGATGCGCACGCAGGTGCCCGCAGGCCATTCGCCGCTAAACGGCTGACCCGCAAAGGCTTTACCCGCCACCGGCAGGGCGTTACCCGTCTGGAGATCCGCCAGGCGCACCGCGTAACCGTCCATCGCGGAGTTATCGAACCCCGGCACGTTCATCGGCGAGACGATATCGCGTGCGGCAATACGACCAAAACAGCGCACAAGCGGCAGCGTCTCAACGTCATGCAGCGGAGAAATACGGTCAAGCATCTGCGAGAGTGCCGTCTCAAGCGGCATCAGTCCGGCGGTAAAATCCATGGTGGGCTCCTGCGGAGTAACAACGAAAGCGCCCATTATGGCAGAAAAGTGCGGCTAACTGTATGACCCGATGGGTGTACGCTTTACATCACTGTTGCGTCTTTCTATATTCAAAAATCATCTGAAGTTTCATCGACGATAATGATATTTATAGAAAAAGCCGCGAATCAGGCTAACGGGTGATGCGAATGGTTAATGCGGTAATCGCAATTCATGGCGGCGCAGGGGCAATCACCCGTGCACAGCTCAGTCCCGAGCAGGAAAAGCGCTACATTGACGCGCTGTACGCCATTGTGGAAACGGGCCAGAAAATGCTGGAAGCGGGCGAGAGCGCGCTGGATGTGGTCACCGAGGCGGTGCGCCTGCTGGAAGAGTGTCCGCTCTTTAATGCCGGAATAGGTTCGGTTTTTACCCGGGATGAAACCCACGAGCTGGACGCCTGCGTGATGGACGGCGTCACCCTGAAGGCGGGCGCCGTGGCGGGCGTGAGCCATCTGCGAAATCCGGTGCTGGCGGCGCGTCTGGTGATGGAGGAGAGCCCGCACGTTCTGCTGGCGGGCGCCGGGGCGGAAAAATTTGCCTTTGAGCACGGAATAGAACCGGTATCGCCGGATCTGTTTTCCACGGAAGAACGCTATCAGCAGCTGCTGGAAGCCCGTACGGCGGGCATAACGCAGCTTGACCATACTGCGCCGCTGGATGAAACCACCAAAATGGGCACGGTTGGCGCGGTGGCGCTCGATAAAGCCGGTAACCTCGCGGCGGCTACGTCAACGGGCGGCATGACCAACAAGCTGCCGGGACGCGTCGGCGACAGCCCGCTGCCCGGCGCGGGCTGCTATGCCAATAACGCCACGGCAGCGGTGTCGTGTACCGGCACCGGGGAAGTGTTTATTCGCGCCCTCGCGGCCTACGACATCACCGCGCTGATGGATTACGGCGGTTTAAGCCTGAGCGAGGCCTGCGAGCGCGTGGTGATGGAAAAATTACCTGCCCTGGGCGGCGTCGGCGGGCTGATTGCGGTCGATCGTGAGGGCAACGTGGCCCTGCCGTTCAACAGCGAAGGCATGTACCGCGCCTGGGGCTATGCCGGTGATGAGCCGAGCACGGGCATCTATCGTGAATAAGGGGGCAGCGCGTGCCGCACACTGAAGAACTGGACAACCGCGAGGTGCTGGCTGTCCATCAGCTGAATATTGCGTTTCAGGAAGAGCGGCAGTTCATCCCCGCAGTACAGAATTTATCGTTCTCGCTCAGGCGCGGCGAGACGCTGGCGATTGTTGGCGAATCCGGCTCCGGTAAATCGGTCACCGCGCTGGCGCTGATGCGCCTGCTGGAACAGACGGGCGGGCAAATCAGCAGCGAGAAAATGCTCCTGCGCCGCCGTAACCGTCAGGTCATCGATTTAAACGAGCTGAGCGGCGCGCAGATGCAGGGCGTGCGCGGGGCGGATATCGCGATGATCTTCCAGGAGCCGATGACCTCCCTGAACCCGGTGTTCCCGGTCGGGGAGCAAATTGCCGAGTCCATCCGGCTGCATCAGGGGCTGAGCGGCGATGAGGCGCTCAGGGAAGCGAGACGCATGCTGGAGCTGGTGCGCATTCCGGAGGCGCAGGCCATTCTGGGGCGCTACCCGCATCAGCTTTCCGGCGGCATGCGCCAGCGGGTGATGATTGCCATGGCGCTCTCCTGCCGTCCGGCGGTGCTGATCGCCGATGAGCCGACGACGGCGCTGGACGTGACGATTCAGGCGCAGATCCTGCAGCTCATCAAAGTGCTGCAGCAGGAGATGGAGATGGGGGTGATTTTTATCACCCACGATATGGGCGTGGTGGCTGACATCGCCGATCGGGTGCTGGTGATGCACAAGGGCAATGCTGTGGAAACCGGTGCGGTCGAGCAGATTTTTCATGCCCCCGAGCATCCTTACACCAAAGCGCTGCTGGCGGCGGTGCCGCGGCTTGGGGCAATGAACGGCAGCGATTTGCCGCGCCGTTTTCCGCTGATTTCCCTGGAGGCGACAGAGCCGCAGGAGGATGAAGGCGAGCAGGACACCGTGGTGTCGGGTAAACCGATACTCGAAGTGCGCAATCTGGTGACCCGCTTTCCGCTGCGCAGCGGAATTTTCAACCGCCTGAAGCGCGAAGTGCATGCGGTGGAAAACGTCAGTTTTGATCTCTGGCCGGGTGAAACGCTGGCGCTGGTAGGAGAGTCCGGCTGCGGGAAATCCACCACCGGGCGGGCGCTGCTCAGGCTCGTGGAGACCCAGGAGGGGACGATAACCTTTAACGGTGAACGTATCGACACCCTGCCAGATAATAAATTACAGGCGATACGGCGAGATATTCAGTTTATCTTCCAGGATCCGTATGCCTCTCTCGACCCGCGCCATACGGTAGGGTACTCAATTATGGAGCCGCTGCGGGTGCATAACCTGCTCGACGGCGAGGCGGCGCAGCGTCGTGTGGCCTGGCTGCTGGAGCGAGTTGGCCTGAAGCCGGAACACGCCTGGCGTTATCCGCACGAGTTTTCCGGCGGGCAGCGGCAGCGTATCTGCATCGCCCGCGCGCTGGCGCTGAACCCGAAGGTGGTGATTGCGGATGAATCCGTCTCGGCGCTGGATGTCTCGATCCGGGCGCAAATTATCAACTTACTGCTGGATTTACAGCGGGATATGGGCATTGCCTTCCTGTTTATCTCGCACGATATGGCGGTGGTAGAGCGTATCAGCCACCGCGTGGCGGTGATGTTTATGGGGCAGATCGTGGAAATTGGCCCGCGAAGGGCGGTGTTTGAGAATCCGCAGCACCCCTACACCCGCAAGCTTATTGCGGCGGTCCCGGTTGCCGATCCCGCGCACCGCCACGGCCAGCGCGTGCTGCTGCAGGATGAGATGCCGAGCAACATTCGTAAACGCGGCGAAGCCGTGGAGCGCGTCACGCTGCGTGAGGTTGGTCCGGGCCACTTCGTGGCTCCGCCGCGCCAGGACAATGCCTTCTCACGGTTATAACTTACAACAGGCAGGAGAACACAATGGTTACATTTGTAGCGCGTAAATGGTTGTTAGCCGCGAGCGTGACGGCAGCCCTGGCCGCTGCCCCCGCGTTCGCCGCCAAAGACGTGGTGGTTGCCGTCGGCTCCAACTTCACCACGCTCGATCCGTACGACGCCAACGACACGCTCTCCCAGGCGGTGGCGAAATCGTTCTATCAGGGGCTGTTTGGTCTCGACAGAGAGATGAAGCTGAAAAATGTGCTGGCGGAGGGGTACACCGTATCCGACGACGGGCTGGTCTATACCATCAAGCTCCGTTCCGGCGTGAAGTTCCAGGACGGGACTGATTTCAATGCTGAGGCGGTAAAGGTCAACCTCGACCGTGCCAGCAATCCTGAAAACAGCCTCAAGCGCTATAACCTGTATAAAAATATCGCCAGCACCGAGGTAGTCGACCCGGCAACGGTAAAAATCACCCTGAAAGAGCCATTCTCCGCGTTTATCAATATTCTGGCGCATCCGGCGACGGCGATGATCTCGCCCGCCGCGCTGAAAAAGTACGGTAAAGAGATCGGCTTCCACCCGGTGGGAACCGGGCCGTACGAGCTGCTCACCTGGAACCAGACCGATTTTGTGAAGGTGAAAAAATTCGCGGGATACTGGCAGCAGGGACTGCCGAAGCTGGACACCATCACCTGGCGTCCGGTGGTGGATAACAACACCCGCGCGGCAATGCTGCAAACCGGCGAGGCGCAGTTTGCCTTCCCCATCCCGTATGAGCAGGCCGCCATTCTGCAGAAAAACAGCAAGCTGGAGCTGGTTGCCAGCCCGTCTATCATGCAGCGCTACATCAGCATGAACGTCACGCAGAAGCCGTTCGATAACCCGAAGGTGCGTGAAGCCATCAACTATGCCATTAACCGTCAGGCGCTGGTGAAGGTCGCTTTTGCGGGTTATGCCACCCCGGCCACCGGCGTGCTGCCGCCGTCTATCGCGTATGCGCAAAGCTATCAGCCATGGCCGTACGATCCGGCTAAAGCGCGCGAGCTGCTGAAAGAGGCGGGTTTCCCGAACGGCTTCAGCACCACGCTGTGGTCGTCGCACAATCACAGCACCGCGCAGAAGGTGCTGCAGTTTACCCAGCAGCAGTTGGCGCAGGTGGGTATCAAGGCGCAGGTGACCGCGATGGATGCCGGGCAGCGTGCGGCAGAAGTGGAGGGGAAAGGGCAGAAAGAGAGCGGCGTGCGGATGTTCTACACAGGCTGGACGGCCTCGACCGGTGAAGCCGACTGGGCGCTGTCGCCGCTGTTCGCCTCGCAGAACTGGCCGCCAACCCTGTTCAACACCGCGTTTTACAGCAATCCGCAGGTGGACAAAGACCTGGCCGATGCCCTGAAAACCACCAAACCGGAAGAGAAAGCCCGCCTCTACAAGGACGCGCAGGACATTATCTGGAAAGAGTCGCCGTGGGTACCGCTGGTGGTGGAGAAACTGGTCTCAGCCCATAACAAAGCGCTGACCGGGTTCTACATCATGCCGGACACCGGCTTTAGCTTTGACGATGCGGATTTAAAATAAACCTCATGCTGAATTATGTTTGTAAACGTCTGCTGGGGCTTATCCCGACGCTGCTGATAGTGGCGGTGCTGGTGTTTTTGTTTGTCCACATGCTGCCGGGCGATCCGGCGCGTCTGGTAGCCGGGCCCGAAGCGGATGCCACCGTCATTGAGCTGGTGCGTAAACAGCTGGGCCTCGACCAGCCGCTGTATATGCAGTTTCTGCACTATATGTGTAACGTTCTGCAGGGCGATTTTGGTATCTCGATGGTGTCGAGGCGTCCGGTGTCGGAGGAGATTGCCAGCCGCTTTATGCCCACGTTCTGGCTAACGATTGCCAGCATGGGCTGGGCGGTGGCGTTTGGGCTGGGCGCGGGGATTATTGCGGCCGTCTGGCGCAACCGCTGGCCGGACAAGCTCGGCATGGCCCTGGCGGTGACCGGCATCTCCTTCCCGGCATTCGCGCTGGGGATGCTGCTGATGCAAATCTTTTCCGTTGAACTGGGCTGGCTGCCGACCGTCGGGGCCGATACCTGGAAGCATTACATTCTGCCCTCCATGACGCTGGGCGCTGCCGTGTCGGCGGTGATGGCCCGCTTTACCCGCGCCTCGTTCGTGGACGTGCTGAGCGAAGATTATATCCGCACCGCGCGGGCGAAAGGAGTCAGCGAGAAGTGGGTCATTCTCAAGCACGGGTTCCGCAATGCGATGATCCCGGTGGTGACGATGATGGGGCTGCAGTTTGGTTTCCTGCTGGGTGGCTCTATCGTCGTCGAAAAGGTCTTCAACTGGCCGGGGCTGGGGCGCCTTCTGGTCGATTCCGTCGAGATGCGCGACTACCCGGTGATTCAGGCAGAAGTCCTGCTTTTCTCGCTGGAGTTTATTCTTATCAACTTAGTGGTGGACGTGCTCTACGCCGCCATTAACCCGGCCATCAGGTATAAGTAAGATGCGATTGTTGAACTGGCGGCGTCAGGCCGTTTTGAACGCGATGCCGGGGCTGAAACCGGAGCATGTCCGCACTCCGTGGTCCGAATTCTGGCGACGTTTTCGCCGTCAGCCGGTCGCAATGGCGGCGGGGCTGTTCGTGCTGGTGCTAATTGCGGTGGCGATCGTTGCGCCGTGGGTAGCGCCGTTTGATGCGGAAAACTACTTTGACTACGACCGCCTGAACGACGGCCCCTCAATGCTGCACTGGTTCGGCGTGGACTCGCTTGGCCGCGATATCTTCAGCCGCGTGCTGGTGGGGGCGCAAATTTCTCTCGCCGCCGGGGTAGTCGCGGTGCTGATCGGCGCGGCTATCGGTACCGTGCTGGGGCTCGTCGCCGGGTATTATGAAGGCTGGTGGGACCGCATCATCATGCGCATCTGCGACGTGCTGTTTGCCTTTCCCGGCATTCTGCTGGCGATTGCCGTGGTGGCGATCATGGGCAGCGGCATGGCCAACGTCATCATCGCGGTGGCGGTCTTTTCGATTCCGGCCTTTGCCCGCCTGGTGCGCGGCAACACGCTGGTGCTGAAACAGCAGACGTTTATTGAATCCGCCCGCAGCATGGGGGCCAGCGATACCACCATTCTGTTCAGCCATATTCTGCCCGGGACGGTATCGTCCATCGTGGTCTATTTCACCATGCGTATCGGCGTGTCGATTATTTCGGCGGCCAGCCTGTCGTTTCTGGGCTTAGGCGCGCAGCCTCCGACACCGGAGTGGGGCGCGATGCTAAACGAGGCGAGGGCGGATATGGTGATTGCGCCGCACGTGGCGATCTTCCCGAGCCTGGCGATTTTCCTGACCGTGCTGGCGTTTAACCTGTTAGGTGACGGGCTGCGCGATGCGCTGGATCCGAGGATTAAGGGGTAGTGCAGTGAAATGTGCCGGGTGGCGGCTACGCCTTACCCGGCCTGTAAAAGATGTGCAGTGAGATTAAACCCGGCTACCCCACAGGTCATACTCGTCCGCGTTTTCAACTTTGACGCGAATAATATCACCCGGCTTAACGTTGGTTTCGCCGTTCAGGTACACCGCGCCGTCGATTTCAGGGGCGTCCGCCATGCTGCGGCCAATCGCGCCTTCTTCGTCCACTTCGTCGATGATAACCATGATCTCGCGGCCCACTTTCTCCTGCAGACGCTCGGCAGAAATCTGCTGCTGCAGCTGCATGAAGCGGTTCCAGCGCTCTTCCTTAACCTCTTCCGGCACCTGATCCGCCAGCTCGTTGGCGGTTGCGCCTTCCACCGGGCTGTACTTGAAGCAGCCGACGCGGTCCAGACGGGCTTCTTTCAGGAAGTCGAGCAGCATCTGGAAGTCTTCTTCGGTTTCACCCGGGAAGCCGACGATAAAGGTGGAGCGCAGGGTCAGATCCGGACAGATTTCACGCCACTGCTTGATGCGCGCCAGCTGGCGGTCAACGGAGCCAGGGCGTTTCATCAGCTTCAGGATACGCGGGCTGGCGTGCTGCAGCGGGATATCCAGGTACGGCAGGATTTTGCCTTCCGCCATCAGCGGGATCACATCGTCAACGTGCGGGTACGGGTAAACGTAGTGCAGACGCGTCCAGATACCGAGCTTAGCCAGCTGCTCGCACAGGCCCACCATGCTGGTTTTCACCGGCTCGCCGTTGTGGAAACCGGAGCGGTGTTTGACGTCCACGCCATAAGCTGAGGTGTCCTGGGAGATGACCAGCAGCTCCTTCACGCCCGCATCGGCCAGACGTTTCGCTTCCGCCAGCACTTCGCCAATCGGGCGGCTCACCAGATCGCCTCGCATGGACGGGATGATGCAGAAGGTGCAGCGATGGTTGCAGCCTTCAGAAATTTTCAGGTAGGCGTAGTGACGCGGCGTCAGCTTCACGCCCTGTTCCGGCACCAGGCTCAGGAACGGGTTGTGCTTTGGTTTTGGCACGTAGTGATGAACATGTTCCAGCACCTGCTCGTAGCTGTGCGGGCCGGTGATCTCCAGCACCTTCGGGTGCACCTCGCGGATTTGGTCCACTTTCGCGCCCAGGCAGCCGGTAACAATCACTTTGCCGTTTTCGGTCAGCGCTTCACCGATGGCTTCCAGTGACTCCTGGACCGCGCTGTCGATAAACCCGCAGGTGTTAACGATCACCATATCGGCGTTGTCGTAGCTTGGCACCACGTCATAGCCTTCAGTGCGCAGTTCGGTCAGGATGCGTTCGGAATCCACCAGGTTTTTCGGGCAGCCCAGGGAGACGAAGCCGATTTTCGGCTGGTGCGTAACATTGCTCATAGGTTAAAAATTCATCAATTATGGAGTTATCAGGGCGGGATTTTACAGCGTATCGCGGGGGATTTATACACTCTTTGCAAGGTGGATGCGCCAGGCCGAGGTTGTAACATTGTAAATAATGTTAATCAGTTAAGAATAATTGATCTCAGGCATTAAACTGTACAAAAAATGACCTTATTCTGAATGTGCAACATGGCTGACAGAGGAGGAAATAGCATGTCCGTTGACAGACTGAAACGCGATCTGCTTAACAAGCTGATCAACGCCCGAATCGACCTGGCCGCCTATCTGCAGCTCAGGAAGGCAAAGGGCTATATGTCAGTCAGCGAAAGCGAACATCTGCGTGATAATCTGTTTGAACTGTGTAATTTCATGCGTGAAAAAGCACCGACCCTGAAGGCGGAATACGATGAATGCGAGCTGATGGCGCTGCGTCGCGCCGCTGAGGTGCTCTCCATTGCAGGGGTATGTTTAATGAACGGACGCCACGACTGCCCGACTTTTATCGCGGTTAACGCGGAGAAGCTTGAAAACTGCCTGACAACGCTCTCTCTTTGCATCATGTGTCTTAACAAGCACGAGACGCTTGCACAGCACTGAGTTCGGGGGGAGACAACTCCCCCCATCTGATTAAGCTTTTGTAAAAGTGGTAACGCGCCCGGAGGTAATGGCTAATCTTTATGCCATATGCCGAAAAAGGAGCGCTTTATGCCTCGATCCTCGTTGATTTTCCTGCCTGCATTGTTCATTCCGTTTTCGCTTCTTGCTGCGCCAGAGGCGGTAAAGGTTGAGGTGCTGCAAAACCGACTCGATCACCCCTGGTCGATGGCGTTCCTGCCGGGCAATGACGGTTTACTGGTCACTCTTAAGGGCGGGCAGCTCAAGCGCTGGCAGGCCGGGAAAGGACTTTCCGATCCCATTGTCGGCGTGCCGAAGGTTTGGGCGAACGGCCAGGGAGGACTGCTGGACGTGGTGCTGGCGCCGGATTTTGAAAAGTCGCGCCGCGTCTGGCTGAGCTACGCCGAAGCCGGGCGTGACGGCAAGGCCGGAACGGCGGTGGGCTATGGTCGCCTGAGCGACGATCTTTCCCGCATCGAGGGATTCCAGGTGGTGTTCCGCCAGATGCCGAAACTCTCAACCGGTAACCATTTTGGTGGGCGACTGGTGTTCGACGGCAAAGGGTATCTCTTTATTGGACTCGGCGAGAACAACCAGCGCCCGACGGCGCAGGATCTGGACAAGCTGCAGGGTAAAGTGGTGCGCCTCACCGAAGACGGTAAAGTGCCGCCGGATAACCCCTTTGTGAACACCTCCGGCGCGCGGCCGGAAATTTGGTCCTACGGCATTCGTAACCCGCAGGGGATGGCGATGAACCCGTGGAGCGACACGCTGTGGCTGAACGAGCACGGCCCGCGCGGCGGGGATGAAATCAACATCCCGGAGAAGGGCAAAAATTACGGCTGGCCGCTGGCGACGCACGGAATTAACTACAGCGGGCTAAAAATCCCGGAAGCCAAAGGCGAGCACGTTGAGGGAGCCGAAAAGCCGCTGTTTGTCTGGAAAGTGTCGCCCGCGGTCAGCGGCATGGCGTTCTATAATAGCGACGTGTTCCCGCAGTGGAAAAACAA
Source organism: Enterobacter cloacae complex sp. I3 (assembly GCF_014896175.1). Lineage (NCBI taxonomy): Bacteria > Pseudomonadati > Pseudomonadota > Gammaproteobacteria > Enterobacterales > Enterobacteriaceae > Enterobacter > Enterobacter cloacae complex sp. I3. The sequence goes on along the minus strand of NZ_JADBQZ010000005.1, from coordinate 95,793 downwards.
GCTGTTTATCGGGGCGCTAAAGGAAAAGGACGTTATCGTGCTGAGCGTGGACGGCAATAAGGTGACGGAGGACGGGCGGATCCTGGGCGACCGGGAGCAACGTATTCGCGATGTGCGGGTGGGGCCGGATGGCTATCTGTATGTCCTGACCGACGAAACGGACGGGCAGCTGTTAAAAGTCAGCCCGTCCGGTGCGTAATCAGGTGACCGGGATCATCACCACGTTACGGTACGCCGGGCGCTCGCTAAGCTGCTTAAGCCAGCGGTCAAGGTTCGGGCGCGGCGTCCATTTCAGACCGAGGTTGGTCAGGTTCCAGACGAACGGCGCTACGGCAATGTCCCCCACGCCGAACGTATCGCCGGAGAACCAGGCGTGCTTCGCCAGCTCATCGTCCATCATCGCAAACAGGTTTTCGCAGGCATCCTGCGCGGCATGAATGGCCGGGTAGTCGCGCTCGGCTTCAGGGGTTCTCACCAGCCCCATCAGGATCACGCGGTGAACGGGAGAGAGCGTCTGATTTGCCCAGTCCATCCACTTCTCACCCTGCGCGCGCTGCGCCGGGTTTTCAACCCACAGGCGGCCAAGACCGTACTGGGCGGCGAGGTAACGCACAATGGTGTTGGACTCCCAAAGGGTTGCGTCTGTTTCGTCATCGCGCAGCAGCGGCACCAGGCCGTTCGGGTTCATCGCCAGATAGTCGGCCTCTTTGTTCACGCCGAACGACATGCCAGCCATGATTTGGTTAAACGGTAAATCCAGTTCCTCCAGCGTCCAGAACACTTTCTTAACGTTGGTCGAATTATTCCTGCCCCACAGCGTAATCATATTTACTCCTGTTGAGTGTGAATCCGGGTCGGCTTTTTGCCATGGTGAGATAAACCTAACAATTACGCAACAGAAGACAAAAAAATCGCCTGAATCAAAGCGTAAATGAATGTTATTGCATAAACTTTAATAACTTTACCCTCGTTGGGTTTCTTTAACCGTTTTACTGCGCTATTACTCATCGCTTCTTGCGACACGGTGATGTGACGTAATTTTTGAATGGACACTCGGGTGGCATTTATGACGCGAAAAATGACTTCTCTGCGCAGCCTGGCGGCAGGCTCTGCGCTTCTTTTCCTGTTTGCACCAACACTCTACGCGGCTGAACAGGCTGCGCCCGAAGCGCCGCCTGTGGACGCGCGCGCCTGGATACTGATGGACTATTCCAGCGGTAAGGTGCTGGCGGAAGGCAATGCGGATGAGAAACTCGATCCGGCCAGCCTGACCAAAATCATGACCAGCTATGTGGTCGGGCAGGCGTTAAAAGCGGGCAAGATCAAGCTGGACGATATGGTCACCATCGGGAAGGATGCCTGGGCGACCGGCAACCCGGCGCTGCGGGGCTCGTCGGTGATGTTCCTGAAGCCAGGCGATCAGGTCTCCGTCTCCGATCTGAACAAAGGGGTAATCATTCAGTCGGGAAATGATGCCTGTATCGCGCTGGCCGACTACGTTGCCGGCAGTCAGGATTCTTTCATTGGTTTGATGAATGGCTATGCGCAAAAGCTCGGCTTAACCAACACCACCTTCAAAACGGTCCACGGCCTGGATGCGCCGGGACAGTTCAGTACCGCGCGCGACATGGCGCTGCTGGGAAAAGCGCTGATCCACGACGTGCCGGATGAATACGCCATCCACAAAGAGAAAGAGTTTACCTTCAACAAAATTCGCCAGCCGAACCGCAACCGCCTGCTGTGGAGCAGCAACGTTAACGTGGACGGAATGAAGACCGGCACTACGGCCGGCGCGGGCTACAACCTGGTGGCCTCCGCGACGCAGGGCGACATGCGCCTGATCTCGGTGGTGCTGGGCACCAAAACCGACCGCATCCGCTTTAACGAGTCAGAAAAACTGCTGACCTGGGGCTTCCGCTTCTATGAAACCGTGACGCCGATTAAACCGGATGCCACGTTCGTTAGCCAGCGCGTCTGGTTTGGTGATAAGAGCGAGGTGAATCTGGGGGCGGGTGAGGCCGGTTCCGTGACCATTCCACGCGGTCAGCTGAAAAACCTGAAAGCAAGCTATACCCTGACCGAGCCGCAGCTCACCGCGCCGCTGAAAAAAGGCCAGGTGGTCGGGACGATTGATTTCCAGCTAAACGGCAAGTCGATTGAACAGCGTCCGCTGATTGTGATGGAAGCGGTGGAAGAGGGCGGCTTCTTCAGCCGGATGTGGGATTTCGTGTTGATGAAATTCCATAGCTGGTTTGGCAGCTGGTTTAGTTAAGTTTTATGCCGGGTGGCGCTGCGCTTACCCGGCATAACCTCAATACATCAACTTCATCTGCTGTGCCTTTGCATGGGCCACAATCTCGTCATCGGGGCGGCAATCGCTGACGATGGCGTCAAACTGCGCCAGCTCACCCATTCTTGCCGAACGCACCTTGCCAAACTTGCTGTGATCGACCACCAGCACATGATACTGCGCGGCATTTAACGCCCAGTTCTTCACCGGCAGCTCCTCCAGATTAAAGCAGGTTGCACCCTGGCGCACGTTCACGCCTGCGGCAGAATAAAACGCGATGTCCGGGCATAAATTGCTAAGCGTGTCCTGCAGGTTAAGCGGTTTAAAGATGGCGTTGCTGGCGTGAAACTCGCCGCCGCAGAGGATCACCCGGCACTCGGGTTTCTCCTGAAGCGCCAGAAAGGTATTCAGGGAGTAGCACACGGCGGTAAAGGGAATACTGCTGTCGATGGCTTCGATAATCCACGGCGTGGTGGTGCCGCAGTCAAAAAATAGCGTCTGGTGCGGCTGAACCAGCGTAGCCGCAAGGCGCGCGGCTTTGCGCTTCTCTTCAACCAGACGCGTCTTCTGGTCGCTGATCAGATAATGGCTGGCGCTGCGCGGCTCAAGGACGATGTACCCGCCCAGCAGTACCACGGGGGCGCTGTCGCTGTTCAGATCGCGACGAATGGTCATCTCTGAGACACCGAGGAGGTTGGCGGCTTCCTTCAGATGCAGCTTATCGCTGCGCTTCAGCGCCTGCAGCAGTTGAGCAATGCGGTCATCGCGTCGTGTTTCCATAGTTCCTCGGGATAAAAAAGTGAGCCCCCGCAGGGCGGGGGCTCAGTGTAACCTGTCCGGTTGGGGTTAGTCACGTATCCAGCCCTTGCGGATCGGGATGGCAAAAATGGCGCGATAGAGCGAAGAGAGCCCGCGGTAGAGCGCCTCACCGAAGAGATTCCACAGGATAGCCGCGCTCACGCAGCCAATCAGCCCCACCAGGAAACCGCCCACCATATCCAGCGGCCAGTGGACGCCAAGATAGACGCGCGACCAGGCGATAGCCACAGCGACCACCATCAGCACCGCACCCGACCACAGGCGATGCCAGAACAGGAAAGCCAGCGCGAAGGTGAAGATAACCGTACCGTGATCGCTCGGGAAAGAGTCATCCGGCGCGTGGTGCAGGAAGGTGTAGCCAATGCGATCGACAAAAGGACGATCGTGCGGGAACGCGTGGCCGAGAAGATAGCTGACCAGCACGCTTACCCCGAGCGCCATCGCGACTTTGATCACCAGCTGGCGCTGTGCCTTAACCTGGCTGCGCGGCCCCCACAGCCAGAGAATGGCAGCCAGCGCAGGCACGATGCTGATAAGGTCTTTCGCCAGAAAGGTGGCAAAATCAATCATCCACTCTGGCGAGGCCGGGGTGGCGTTGATCAGATAAAACAGCTGATAATTCAGATTCTCTAGCATAGCGTAATCACTCTTTTGCAAACCGGGTGGAAACCAGCCCGTAGACCGCCACCTGGGAAAACCAGACCCACCACCCGGCCCACAGGTTGTGAGAGAAAAAATGTGCCCCGCGCATCACCTGGCCGAAGCCCATCGCCAGACCCAGAACCGCGCCAAGGACCACAAAGCTCCAGGCGAGACGCGGACGCTCGCGCCAGAAGGCAAAAAACAGCCCCATCACCATAAAGCCGCTGGAAGAATGGCCACCCGGGAAGCAGCGGCCCGGGCCGCTGTCTGCCGGAACGGCGCTGAACAGGGGGTAAGACACGGCCTTACCGCCATATTCCACCAGATCCCACGGGCAGCTGTGGTGGCTGATGCTTTTCAGCACGCCAACCACCAGCGCGCCAAGCCCCATCAGCAGCGCGGCTGTGACAAGCCTTGCGTTACGTTTGTAAGCGCCGTAAAGCAGCGCCACGGCGCCTAAGGCAATCGCAATGTACTTAGCCAGACGATGGTTCAGCAGATCCAGCAGGTGGTCTTTCTGCAGCGGGAAAGTCTGTGTCGCCGCGTCATACCAGAAGCCGGTGATCCATCTGTCGAGCGCTTCATCGCGCGATAGCCACGTAAACACCACGGCAAGCGCTACTAGCACCAAAAGCTGATAACCATAAAAGCGGGACGGTAAGCGGTAAAGCTGTTTTGTCTTATTAGTCTGTAAGTTAGACAATTCTGAACGGCTGGAAGTGAGTGCCATAATTAGGGATCATTGACGAGTAATCGCGCTATCATAAATCTGTCAACTTAAGGAAACCTTAAACGAAGACGATATGTGCTTTATTTCTGTTTCTCCTCGATAAATCACTATCTCGGATTACGGCATTTCATTAAACTCGTCGCGATTTTGTCATTATAAAGAGATTGCATGTTAAACCGTTCTTCTTCTGGTTCACGTCTGGGTCGTCAGGCGTTGCTTTTCCCTCTGTGTCTGGTGCTCTACGAATTCTCTACCTATATCGGCAACGATATGATCCAGCCCGGTATGCTGGCCGTTGTGGAGCAGTACAACGCGGGAATCGAGTGGGTGCCGACCTCCATGACCGCCTATCTGGCTGGCGGCATGTTTTTGCAGTGGCTGTTAGGCCCGCTGTCGGATCGTATTGGCCGCCGTCCGGTGATGCTGACGGGCGTGGTGTGGTTTATCGTTACCTGCCTCGCCATGCTGCTGGCGCAAAACATTGAACAATTTACCCTGTTGCGTTTCCTGCAGGGGGTGAGCCTGTGCTTTATCGGCGCCGTGGGGTATGCCGCCATCCAGGAGTCGTTTGAGGAGGCGGTGTGTATCAAAATTACCGCGCTGATGGCGAACGTGGCGCTGATCGCCCCCTTACTCGGGCCGCTGGTGGGGGCCGCGTGGGTGCACGTTGCGCCGTGGGAAGGGATGTTTGTGCTCTTTGCTGTTCTCGCCGCCATCGCGTTCTTCGGCCTGCACCGCGCGATGCCGGAAACGGCTACCCGTCTGGGCGAAAAACTCTCGCTGAAAGAGCTGGGCCGGGATTACAAAGCAGTGTTGCAAAATGGCCGCTTTGTGGCGGGGGCGCTGGCGACCGGATTCGTTAGCCTGCCTCTGCTGGCGTGGATCGCGCAGTCACCGGTTATTATCATCAGCGGTGAAAAGCTCAGCAGCTACGAGTACGGCCTGCTGCAGGTGCCGATCTTTGGCGCGTTGATTATCGGTAACCTGGTGCTGGCCCGTCTGACGTCTCGCCGCACCGTGCGTTCACTGATTATCATGGGCGGCTGGCCGATTGCGGCAGGGCTGATTCTGGCGGCGGTAGCGACCGTCGCGTCATCCCACGCCCACCTGTGGATGACGGCGGGGCTGAGCATTTATGCCTTCGGAATTGGCGTGGCGAACGCTGGTCTGGTGCGCCTGACCCTGTTTGCGAGCGAGATGAGTAAAGGTACGGTCTCTGCGGCGATGGGCATGCTGCAGATGCTGATTTTTACCGTCGGTATCGAGGTGAGCAAGCACGCTTACGCGCTGGGCGGCAACGGGTTGTTCAGCCTGTTAAACCTCGCCAACGGCGTGCTGTGGGTTGGCCTGATGGTGGTGTTCCTGAAGGACAAACGCGTCGGAAACGCTCTGCAACCATAATCTTTTTTCCCCTCTCCCCATTGGGAGAGGGACTGGGTGAGGGGCGAGGCCGCCAGACCGCACGCGGTCAATTAAACGGTGCCTCCCCGTTCAACACCTTCTCAATCACGTTTAAAACGCCTTCCTCGTTATTATGCGGTGCTTCAAAGCGCGCCTCCGCTTTAATATGCGGTTTGGCATTTGCCATCGCAAAGCTGAACCCGGACTGACGCAGCATCTCCACGTCGTTGCCGCTGTCACCAAAGGCCACCACTTCGCTGTCCTCGATGCCCCAGCGCGTTTGCAGGATCCGCAGGCCGTTGGCTTTATGCACGCCGGGGATAATCAGGTCAATGCTGCCGTGACCGGTGGTGACGGGCACCATAATGTCACTCAGCTTTTCATGCAGCAGCGCCTGAATGCGCGGAATTTCGTCATCGGAAACGTTGAGCCCGAACTTGAAGAAGATGTCGTTCAGGCTGTTGAAATCCTGCACCCTTTCGAGGCGGTGATAATATTTTGACGCGATATCAATGAAGGCATCGTCATAGGCCTTAAGCGTGTAGGCGCTGCCTTTCCCGCAGGCGATAATCTCAATGCCGGGGACGTCGTTTAAGACGGTGGCCACGGTGCTGAAATGCGCTTTTGTCAGCTCGCCGTTGAACACATCTTCCCCGGCATCGACCACCCAGCCGCCGTTTTCGGCAACAAAGGCAATTTCATGCGCGATCTCCGGGAAGAAGGAGATCAGCTGGTAATACTGGTTGCCGCTGGCGACCACAAAGCGAATGCCTTGCTCCTTCATGCGCGCATACTGCGCCAGAAAGCGCGGGCGGTTATAGGTCTTGGCATCACTCAGGAATGTGCCATCCATGTCGACGGCGATCAGTTTAACGCTCATATCCCTTCTCCATTGACGTTTGTTCCGTTTCCGGCTTTGCCACCGCGCGCGCCACCAGCGCCGCGATAATCACCAACCCTAACACCACCAGCATGGCGCTGCGCAACCCGTAGTGCTCACCGAGGAAACCGAGCAGCGGCGGCCCGACCAGGAAGGCGAGGTAGCCCGTGGTCGCCACCACGCTGACGCGGGTCGGGGCATCCGGGCCGGTGTCGCTGGCGGCCGAAATAGTCAGCGGGAAGCCGAGCGACGCGCCCAGACCCCAGAGGATCACCGAGACCCCGGCAATCCAGTCTACGTCCACAAAGACGATCATCGCGATACCCAGGCCGCCGAGCAGGGCGCTGGCGCGCACTACCGCCACGCGGCTGTAGCGGTCGATAAACCAGCCGCCGGTGAAGCGCCCGACGGTCATCCCCAGCGTAAACCCGGCGTAGATCAGCGAGCCGGAGGTCGGACTAAAGCCGTGGCCGTCCACCATCAGCAGCGGCAGCCAGTCGTTGGCGGAGCCTTCCGCGAACGCCATCGCCAGCACCACCACGCCGATGAGCATCAGCTGGAAATCGCGGTAGAAGGGCAGCCCTTTTTCCGTCGAATGCTGTTCTTCAGCGGAATTCTTGCCGGTACCGTTCGGGATCGCCCGAATGCCGGTCAGGATCGGAATGATGCATACCAGCGCCGCCAGCAGGATATGCAGATTCGCGCTCATGCCAAAGGCCGTCAGCGCCATCCCCACGCCCGCGCCGGCGAGCGTGCCGAGGCTGTAAAAGCCGTGCATCATGGGCAGCACGGTTTTGTTCATCTCGCGCTCGACCGCCGCCCCTTCAACATTAATCGCAACCTCTGCCGAGCCGAAGCTGCCGCCAAATACCGTCAGCCCCAGGGCAAACAGCACCGGCGAAGCAAACCACAGCGCCACGCTTAGCACGATCATCCCAATTACCGCGAAGCACATGGTGGTGCGGATCACCGCCCGCGTGCCAAAGCGCTTCACCAGCCACGCGGAGCAGAGAATGCCGCTCATGGAGCCTATCGACAGGCCGAACAGCACGATGCCCATCTCCGCGGTGGAGACGGACAAAATATCGCGAATGGCGGGCGTACGTGTGGCCCAGGAGGCCATCAGCAGACCGGGAATGAAGAAGAACATAAACAGCGCCCACATGCGGAGCTGCAGGGCTTTGCGGGGAGAGGTCAGCGTCATTGGGGTAGCACCAGAAGTACAACAATAGCGACAACACTAGCAAGTTTGTGTACATTTGTACACAAACCAGGTGAGGGATTTATGAGCAGACCACCGAACGATCCGCATCGACGTGAAAAAATTCTCCAGGCGACGCTGGACACCATTGCCGAACACGGTATTCACGCCGTCACGCACCGCAAAATCGCCACCTGCGCGGGCGTGCCGCTGGGGTCAATGACCTACTATTTCGACGGCATGGAGCCGCTGCTGGAGGAGGCCTTCACGTGGTTTACCCGGCAGATGTCGCAGCAGTACCGGGATTTCTTCGCGGGCGTCACCGGGCCGGAGATGGCGTGTGAATCCATCACCACCCTGATCCACAGCTCGCAGGTGACCACGCCGCACAACATGGCGCTGATGTATCAGCTTTACGCCTTTATGCACCGCAGCGCGGCGCTCAAAACGGTGATGCAGGACTGGATGAAGATGAGCCAGACCACGCTGGAGCAGTGGTTCGACCCGGTCACCACCCGCGCGCTGGATGCCTTCATCGAAGGGATGACGCTGCACTATGTGACTGACCGCGAGCCATTAAGCCGGGAGGAAATTCGGGCGATGGTGGGGAGAATTGCGGGCGAGGGGAACCCATAGGCATCACTCGCCCTGCCTGTTTTACCTGCGTTCGATTTTTTTCCCGCTGGCGTCCACGACGGCTTCGCCATCCTCTTTACTAAACGCGCCTTTCTGCGCGTCCGGCAGGATGTCGAGGACGAATTCAGACGGGCGGCACAGGCGGGTGCCCAGCGGCGTGACCACAATCGGACGGTTAATCAGAATCGGGTGTTGCAGCATAAAGTCGATAAGCTGGTCGTCGCTGAGGATATCTTCGGCCAGGCCGAGCTGTTCATAGGGCTCCACGTTTTTGCGCAGCAGATCCCGCACCGAAATGCCCATGTCGGCAATCAGGGTGGTCAGCTTATCGCGCGACGGCGGGGTTTCCAGATAGAGGATAATCTCCGGCTCCGTGCCGCTGTTGCGGATCATCTCCAGCGTATTGCGCGAGGTGCCGCAGGCTGGGTTGTGGTAGATGATGATGTGGCTCATATCAGTGGCTCATTACAGTGTGAAGGAGAGACGTAGCGCCAGCGCGGCGAGCGTCACAAACAGGACCGGCAGCGTCATGATGATGCCCGTCCGGAAATAGTAGCCCCAGGTAATCGTCATGTTTTTCTGCGCCAGCACGTGGAGCCAGAGCAGGGTGGCGAGGCTGCCGATAGGCGTGATTTTTGGCCCCAGATCGCAGCCAATCACGTTGGCGTAAATCATCGCGTCCTTAATCAATCCCGTCGCCGTACTGCCCTCAATGGAGAGCGCGCCAATCAGCACCGTGGGCATATTGTTCATTATGGATGACAGGAACGCGGTGATGAATCCGGTTCCCAGCGTGGTGGCCCACAGTCCGTGTCCGGCCAGGCTATTCAGCACGCCTGTGAGATAATCCGTCAGCCCGGCATTGCGCAGGCCATACACCACCAGATACATCCCGAGCGAGAAAATAACAATTTGCCAGGGTGCGCCGCGCAGCACTTTTCCGGTGTTTATTGCATGTCCCCGTTTTGCAACAGCGAATAAAATCAGCGCGCCGACGGTGGCGATGGCGCTGACCGGAATGCCGAGAGGTTCAAGCACAAAGAAGCCGACGAGCAGAAGCAGCAGCACGATCCAGCCCGTTCTGAACGTCGGGAGATCGTGAATGGCCCGCGCGGGCTCCTGAAGTTTCGCCAGGTCATATTCCGGTGGAATTTCCTTGCGGAAGAAAAGATGCAGCATCACCAGCGTTGCGACAATCGCGGCGATATCAACGGGGATCATCACCGAGGCGTATTCGCTGAACCCCAGCTTAAAGAAGTCTGCCGACACGATGTTGACCAGGTTGGAGACAATCAGCGGCAGGCTGGCGGTATCGGCGATAAAACCTGCCGCCATCACAAACGCCAGCGTGGCCTGCTTGCTGAACCCCAGCGCCAGCAGCATGGCGATGACGATAGGCGTCAGGATCAGCGCCGCGCCGTCATTGGCAAACAGCGCCGCCACGGCTGCACCCAGCAGCACGATATAAGTAAACAGCAATCGCCCGCGACCGTTTCCCCAGCGGGCAACGTGCAGCGCCGCCCATTCGAAAAAGCCGGACTCATCCAGCAGCAGGCTGATAATGATGACGGCGATAAACGTCGCCGTGGCGTTCCAGACGATATTCCAGACCACAGGTATATCGTTAATGTGAATTACCCCGCTGGCCAGCGCCAGCACGGCGCCAATGGTCGCGCTCCAGCCGATACTGAGCCCTTTGGGCTGCCAGATGACCAGTACCAGCGTAAACAGAAAAATTGCCCCTGCCAGAAACATTGCTTACTCCGTTATATCTGATTTCATGAATATGTATTGATTAGCATGAGCCCGGGAGTCGGTTTTTCAGCTTCATGCGCGTCTCTTCCCGCAGGCAGTTCCAGCTGGTGTCGATAACGGCTGCCGCCCACGCGGGCATGTTGGGAGAGAGACGGTAATGGACCCATTTGCCCTCGCGACGATCGATAACCAGCCCGGACTCGCGCAGCAAAGCCATATGGCGGGAGACTTTCGGCTGCGGTTCGTTGGTGGCGGAGCAGAGATCGCAGACACACAATTCTCCCGTTTCGCGAAGCAGCATGACGATGGCGAGTCGCGTTTCGTCGGAGAGGAGTTTGAAGAGCTGGAGCGGGTGGATCATGGGTGTTCCTGAGGGTAGATTAAATCATATTCGTTTAATCATATATGTTTTGGTGGGGAGAGAGAAGGTCAGATTACAGGACGGGGAATTTCAGGCAACAAAAAACCCATCAACCTTGAACCAAAACGGCGGGGTTGATGGGCTCCACAAATTGGGGACATCAAAGAAAAGCAGTGGCACTAGTTATGACTGCCCCCTGCTAAAAAAGTTCTGCGCGTAACAAAAATTTTTTCATTACGCGCAAACTTAGGAGTTATCCGAGTCCCGGCCAGATGATGATAATCAGCGTACCCGCCAGCGTCAGCAGTACGTTCGCGATAGCATAGGTGCCTGCATACCCCAGCGCCGGGATGTTGCTGCGAGCGGTATCGCTGATGATTTCCATCGCCGGGGCACAGGTACGCGCCCCCATCATTGCCCCGAACAGCAGGGCGCGGTTCATACGCAGCACGTAGGCGCCGAACAGGAAGCAGATCACCACCGGCACCAGGCTGACGATAAGGCCGGACACCAGCATCTGCCAGCCGACGGCGCCCAGACTGTGGCCGATGCCGCTTCCGGCGCTCAGGCCAACGCCCGCCATAAACACCATCAGACCGAACTCTTTCACCATGTTCAGCGCGCCCTGCGGAATGTAGCCGAAGGTCGGGTGGTTGGCTCGCAGGAAGCCCAGCATGATCCCGGCGAACAGCAGACCGGCGGCGTTACCGATGCCGAAGCTAAAGTTGCTGAACTGGAAGGTGATCATCCCGATCATCAGGCCAACGATGAAGAAGGCGCAGAAGGCCAGCAGGTCGGTGACCTGGCTGTGAATGGAAATAAAGCCGATGCGGTCGGCAACGGTTTTTACGCGTCGCGCGTCGCCGCTGACCTGCAGCACGTCGCCTTTGTTGAGCACAACGTTGTCGTCGATAGGCATCTCAATCTGGCTGCGGATCACGCGGTTGAGGAAGCAGCCGTGGTCGGTCAGCTTCAGCTGCGCCAGGCGGCGGCCCACGGCGTTATGGTTTTTCACCACGATCTCTTCGGTGACGATACGCATGTCGAGCAGGTCGCGGTCGAACACCTCTTTGCCGTTACGGAAGCTCGGGTCGAGACGGGCGTGCGCGTCCGGGTAACCCACCAGCGCGATGTCGTCGCCCATCTGCAGCACCGCGTCGCCGTCCGGGTTCGCCAGAATGCCGTTGCGGCGGATACGTTCGATGTAGCAACCCGTCTGGCGGTAAATCCCCAGTTCGCGAAGATTTTTGCCGTCTGCCCATGCCACCAGCTCCGGCCCGACGCGGTAGGCGCGGATAACCGGGAGATAAACTTTACGTTTGGAATCGGTATCCAGGCCGCGCTCGCGGGCGATTTGCTGGGCGCTGGTCTGCAGATCCTGGTGCTGCAGTTTTGGCAGGTAGCGCGCGCCAACGATCAGGCTCACCAGACCAATCAGATAGGTCAGGGCGTAGCCCAGACTCAGATGGTCGAGGGCGGTAGAGAGCTGCGCGCCCGCCATGCCGGAATGCCGCAGCGTATCACCGGCGCCCACGAGCACGGGGGTTGACGTCATAGAGCCGGCCAGCATACCGGCCGTAAGCCCGATATCCCAGCCAAACAGTTTGCCCAGTCCTAACGCGATCAGCAGCGCGCTGCCGACCATCACCAGCGCCAGCATCAGATAATTTTTGCCGTCGCGGAAGAAAATTGAAAAAAAGTTAGGTCCCGCTTCTACGCCAACGCAAAAAATAAACAGCATAAAACCTAAGTTCAGCGCGTCCGTGTTAATGCTGAAGTGCTGCTGGCCTAATAATAAGGAGACGACTAAAACGCCAATGGAATTACCGAGTTGAACCGAACCCAGGCGCAATTTACCCAGGCAAAGACCCAGCGCCAGTACCACAAATAATAACAGGATGTAATTCCCATTTAACAAGTCTGCGACGTTTATATTCACGGAGGCTAACTTCTTGTTTACCAGTAAGTTGTTGAATGAAAGGACTTTTTGGGCTACTGTTTTCTGGGTCAGGGAAAAGCGCTAACGCTCCCTGTTTCCTGCTTTATTCCCTAAAACATTAGCTGGCGTGTAGTTTAATCGCATTAGCTACTGACAGCTACTGATTATCGCATCACCCTGTGCGTACTTTGGCATGGATTGCCGCACTGCTTTATCTGACTGGGCGTCTACCCGACGAATGTGTATTTGATAGAGATAAGTCAGGAGGATAGTTTGAATATGAAACGAAACTGGGCGGGGGTGATCAGCTGTTTTTTGCTGTTCACGGTCGTGTGCATGTCGCTCGCATTTAATGTAAAGGGCGCGTTCAGGGCGTCCGGGCATCCTGAGCTGGGGTTGCTCTTCTTCACGTTGCCGGGGGCTGCCGCCAGTTTTCTCTCCCGTCAAGGGGAGGTGGTGAAGCCGCTGCTGGGCGCCATGCTCGCTGCACCGCTGTGTCTGCTGATGATGCGCCTGATGTATATTTCAACGCGGAGTTTCTGGCAGGAGCTGGCATGGTTGCTGAGCGGCGTATTCTGGTGCGCGCTTGGCGCGCTGTGCTACCTGTTTGTGCGCAGCCTGGTTCAGCACCGACGGCACCGCAAATAAAAACGCCCTCATGGTGAGGGCGTCTCTTCATTACTGCTCGGCAAACAGGCCCAGATGCTCTTTGGCGTAGGCCTCAAAGTCGGTGCAACCGCCGATGTGTTTCTGATCGAGGAAGATCTGCGGCACGGTTTCAACCGGCTTACCGACGGTTTTTTCCAGGTCGGCTTTGGTGATGCCTTCCGCGTGGATGTCCACATAGCGGAAGTTGAAGTCATCGCGCTCTTCGGTCAGTTTCTCAGCCAGCTCTTTCGCGCGCACACAGTAAGGGCACCCTGGACGACCAAAAATTACTGCAAACATTTCTCTCTCCTCAAAAAACAAGCCTGACGGCGAATGACACGTATAGTGCCCCATAACCCGCCGTCATTAAAGAAGGTTTCGCCTGTCGTTATAATATCTATGAGCTATGTTTCGCCAATTACACCGCGCACATCATTGCCTATACTGGCTGCCATACGTATTAAGCAAGACTAAAGAGAGACAAGATGACGCCAACCATAGACCTGCTCCAGTCCCACCGCTCCATTCGCCACTTTACCGATGAGCCGATTACCGAGGCGCAGCGTAATGCGATTATCGACAGCGCAAGAGCCACCTCCAGCTCCAGCTTTTTGCAGTGCAGCTCGATTATCCGTATTACTGATAAGGCCATGCGTGAACAGCTGGTGACGCTCACCGGCGGGCAGAAGCATGTGGCTCAGGCAGCCGAGTTTTGGGTGTTCTGCGCCGACTTTAACCGCCACCTGCAGATCTGCCCTGAGGCCGAGCTGGGGCTGGCCGAACAGCTGCTGCTGGGCGTGGTGGATACCGCGCTGATGGCGCAAAACGCCTTTACGGCCGCGGAGTCGCTGGGGTTAGGCGGTGTCTATATCGGCGGCCTGCGTAACAACATTCAAAGCGTGACCGACCTGCTGAAGCTGCCAAAACACGTGCTGCCGCTGTTTGGCCTCTGCCTCGGCTGGCCAGCGGACAACCCGGATCTCAAGCCGCGCATTCCTGCCGCGATGCTGGTGCATGAAAACCATTACCAGCCGGTCGATCAGGATGTCCTGAATCAATACGACGAAGAGCTGGCGAACTACTACATGACGCGCGGCAGCAATAACCGTCGCGACACCTGGACGGACCATATTCGCCGCATCATCATCAAAGAAAACCGCCCGTTTATTCTTGAGTATCTGCACAAGCAGGGCTGGGCAACGCGATAGTCCATTCCTCCTGCGCCTGCCTGCGTATATGATATGCAGGCTTTTTCCATGTCTTCAGAGAGGTGCAGGGTGAAAATTGCCATATTGTCCCGGGATGGAACGCTCTATTCATGTAAGCGCTTGCGAGAAGCGGCGGCGAAACGCGGGCATCAGGTTGAGATCCTCGACCCGATGTCCTGCTATATGAACATCGACCCCGCCGCCTCGTCGATTCACTACAAAGGCCGCAAGCTGCCGCACTTCGATGCGGTGATCCCCCGCATCGGCTCCCAGATTACCTACTACGGCACCGCCGCGCTGCGCCAGTTCGAGATGCTGGGCAGCTATCCGCTCAACGAATCCGTCGCCATTTCCCGCGCCCGCGATAAGCTGCGCTCCCTGCAGCTCCTCGCCCGACAGGGGATCGATCTCCCCGTCACGGGCATTGCCCATTCACCGGACGACACCAGCGATCTGATCGATATGGTGGGCGGCGCGCCGCTGGTGATCAAGCTGGTGGAAGGCACGCAGGGTATTGGCGTGGTGTTAGCGGAAACGCGTCAGGCGGCGGAGAGCGTGATCGACGCCTTTCGCGGGCTGAATGCGCACATTCTGGTGCAGGAGTACATTGAAGAGGCGAAAGGGCGCGACATTCGCTGTTTCGTGGTGGGGAACGAGGTCGTGGCGGCCATCGAGCGCCAGGCCAAAGAGGGCGACTTCCGCTCTAACCTTCACCGCGGCGGCGTTGCGCGGGTAGCCGATATTAGCGAACGCGAACGGGAAATAGCCGTGAAAGCGGCGCAAACCCTGGGGCTGGACGTAGCGGGCGTGGACCTTCTTCGGGCGACGCGCGGGCCGCTGGTGATGGAGGTGAACGCCTCCCCGGGGCTGGAAGGTGTGGAAAAAACCACAGGGGTCGATATTGCAGGTAAAATGATCTCATGGATCGAGCGTCATGCCACGCCGGGTTACTGTCTGAAAACGGGCGGTTAAATGGATTACCGGGCGCTTTTTGAGTACCCTATGCGAAGTTTTTACTAAAGAGGCTGCACAGCGATGGATTTACAGGTCGTACCTACACTGGATACGTTACGTCAATGGCTTGATGATGCCGGGATCACCTTCTTCGAATGTGATTCCTGCCAGGCGCTGCATCTGCCTCATATGCAGAATTTCGATGGCATTTTCGATGCCAAAATCGATCTGATTAACGACGTGATCCTTTTTTCCGCGCTGGCCGAAGTGAAGCCTTCTGCGCTGCTGGCGCTGGCCTCCGATCTCTCGGCTATCAACGCCAGTTCGTTGACGGTGAAAGCATTTCTCGATATACAGGACGATAATCTGCCAAAACTGGTCGTTTGCCAGTCTTTATTCTCCGGGGCAGGGCTGTCGTTCAAGCAGTTCGCCTGGTTTATGCGCCTGAGCGAAGAGCAAATTTCCATGGTTATGATGGAAGCCAATGCACATCATCTGCTGTATAGCGCGGAAGACGATGCTGAGAATAATGATGCATCTCCCAATTTTCTTCACTAAGCCTGTCTGACTTTTGCGCAGTCGCTGCCATAGCGGCTGCAGAAGGCCATTTTTTCTGCTGCCTTTAACCTTTCTTTAAAGAATTTTTCACCTCCCTCAAGGCCATTTCGGCTTATCACGTAGACTTAACCTGCATAAAAAATTGATAAAAGGCGTTTTTTCGTCTGGGCTATAGCCGGAGACACGGGCTACAGTTATTCTTGCGATGCTTAAAAAAGCGAGCGGATCCTGCCGGGTAAAGAGGTTTCTTTTTATTTTGAGCAGAGCGACAAACTATGCATGATTTTTGCATATATCCAGATTGCACAGTTTAGTTCGTTTGTTAACGAGCTTTCAGAAGGAATAACACTATGATCGCCTTGAATAAAAAATGGTTATCGGGTCTGGTTGCGGGTGCTCTGATGGCCGTCTCTGCCGGCACGCTCGCTGCGGAACAAAAAACGCTGCACGTATACAACTGGTCTGACTATATTGCGCCGGACACGGTCGCTAATTTTGAAAAAGAGACCGGCATTAAAGTGGTCTATGACGTTTTCGATTCCAACGAAGTGCTGGAAGGAAAGCTGATGGCAGGCAGCACCGGTTTTGACCTGGTCGTACCTTCCGCAAGCTTCCTGGAACGTCAGCTGACGGCGGGCGTCTTCCAGCCGCTGGACAAGAGCAAGTTATCGAACTGGAAAAACCTCGATCCGGAAGTGCTGAAGCTGGTGGCGAAGCACGACCCGGACAACAAATACGCCATGCCTTACCTGTGGGCGACCACCGGTATCGGCTATAACGTGGATAAAGTCAAAGCCGTGCTGGGCCCGGACGTTAAGCTGGACAGCTGGGACGTGGTGCTGAAGCCGGAAAACCTTGAGAAGCTGAAAAGCTGCGGCGTCTCCTTCCTCGATGCGCCGGAAGAGATTTTCGCCACCGTGCTGAACTACCTGGGCAAAGACCCGAACAGCAATAAAGCCAATGATTACACCGGCCCGGCGACCGATCTGCTGCTGAAGCTGCGTCCAAACATTCGCTACTTCCACTCGTCCCAGTACATCAACGACCTGGCGAACGGCGACATCTGCGTGGCGATCGGCTGGGCAGGGGACGTGTGGCAGGCGGCGAACCGCGCGAAAGAGGCGAAAAACGGCGTGAATGTGTCCTACTTCATTCCGAAAGAGGGGGCGCTGGCCTTCTTTGACGTCTTCGCCATGCCGGCTGACGCGAAAAACAAAGAGGAAGCCTACCAGTTCCTTAACTACCTG
Organism: Enterobacter cloacae complex sp. I3; assembly: GCF_014896175.1. NCBI lineage: Bacteria > Pseudomonadati > Pseudomonadota > Gammaproteobacteria > Enterobacterales > Enterobacteriaceae > Enterobacter > Enterobacter cloacae complex sp. I3. The sequence continues at coordinate 78,524 of NZ_JADBQZ010000005.1, read as the reverse complement.
ATGCGTCCTGAGGTGATCGCCCACATCAGCGACCACGTTTACTACGCCAACGGTAACAAGGCCTCCGTGCCGCTGGTGAGCGAAGCGATCCGCAGTAACCCGGCAATCTATCCGCCAGCGGACGTGTTCGCCAAGCTGTTCACCCTGAAGGTTCAGGATCCAAAAATTGACCGCGTGCGTACCCGCGCGTGGACCAAGGTGAAAAGCGGTAAATAACGGCGTTTGGTAACGTTGCCCGGTGGCGCTATCGCTTACCGGGCCTACACAACCCGTAGGCCGGGCAAGCGTTCGCGCCGCCCGGCGATGCGCACCCAGACGGTGCGTTTGCACCAGTATTGATCTATGCCGGAGAGCACCCCGTGAATGACGCGATCCCCCGCCCGCAGGCGAAAGTCCGTAAAGCGCTGACCCCGCTTCTTGAAATTCGTAACCTCACCAAATCTTTCGATGGCCAGCATGCCGTGGACGACGTCAGCCTGACTATCTATAAAGGCGAAATATTCGCGCTACTGGGCGCATCGGGCTGCGGTAAATCGACCCTGCTGCGTATGCTGGCCGGTTTTGAACAGCCTACCGCCGGGCAAATTATGCTCGATGGTGTGGATCTCTCCAGCGTGCCGCCGTATCAGCGCCCGATTAACATGATGTTCCAGTCCTACGCGCTGTTTCCGCACATGACGGTGGAGCAAAACATCGCCTTTGGCCTGAAGCAGGACAAGCTGCCGAAAGCCGAAATCACCGCGCGCGTGGCCGAAATGCTGAGCCTGGTGCATATGCAGGAGTTCGCGAAGCGTAAGCCGCACCAGCTTTCCGGCGGTCAGCGTCAGCGCGTGGCGCTGGCGAGAAGCCTGGCGAAACGCCCGAAACTGCTGCTGCTCGACGAGCCGATGGGCGCCCTGGACAAAAAGCTGCGCGACCGTATGCAGCTCGAAGTGGTCGATATCCTCGAGCGCGTGGGGGTGACCTGCGTGATGGTCACCCATGACCAGGAAGAGGCCATGACCATGGCCGGGCGTATCGCGATCATGAACCGCGGGAAGTTCGTGCAGATTGGCGAGCCGGAAGAGATTTACGAGCATCCGACCACCCGCTACAGCGCGGAGTTCATCGGCTCGGTCAACGTTTTTGAAGGGCTGCTGAAGGATCGTCAGGAGGATGGTCTGGTCATCGAATCGCCGGGGCTGCAGCATCCGCTTAAGGTCGATCCTGACAGCTCGGTGGTGGATAACGTGCCGGTCTACGTGGCGCTGCGCCCGGAGAAGATCATGCTCTGTGACGATCCGCCTGCCGATGGCTATAACTTTGCCGTCGGGGAAGTGGTGCACATTGCCTATCTGGGCGATCTCTCCATTTACCACGTGCGCCTGAAAAGCGGACAGATGCTCAGCGCGCAGCTACAGAACGAACATCGCTACCGCAAGGGGCAGCCGACCTGGGGCGACGAAGTGCGCCTGTGCTGGGACGCGGACAGCTGCGTCGTGCTGACGGTATAAGGAGCGATCATGAGCACACATGAACCTCCAGCCCGCGTCAAAAAACCGGGCGGCGTTGCCCACTGGCTGACGCGCCTTAAGATGAACCACGGCCGCAAGCTGGTAATCGCCATGCCTTACGTGTGGCTGATCCTGCTGTTCCTGCTGCCGTTCCTGATCGTCTTTAAGATCAGCCTGGCGGAGATGGCGCGGGCGATCCCGCCGTATACCGATCTGTGGGAGTGGGCCGACGGGCAGCTGACGCTGACGCTGAATCTGGGCAACTTCCTCCAGCTCACCGAGGATCCGCTCTATTTCGAAGCCTATCTGCAGTCTCTGCAGGTGGCGGCGATCTCGACGCTCTGCTGTCTGGTGATGGGCTACCCGCTGGCGTGGGCCGTGGCGCACAGCAAACCGTCAACGCGCAACATCCTGCTGCTGCTGGTGATCCTGCCGTCGTGGACATCGTTTCTGATACGCGTTTACGCGTGGATGGGGATCCTGAAAAACAACGGGGTGCTGAATAATTTTCTGATGTGGCTTGGGGTTATCGATCAGCCGCTGACCATCCTGCACACCAACCTTGCGGTCTATATCGGCATTGTCTATGCCTATCTGCCGTTTATGGTGTTGCCGATTTACACCGCCCTGACGCGGATTGACTACTCGCTGGTGGAAGCCTCGCTCGATCTCGGCGCGCGTCCGCTGAAGACCTTCTTCAGCGTGATTGTCCCGCTGACCAAAGGTGGAATCATTGCCGGGTCGATGCTGGTGTTTATTCCGGCGGTCGGGGAGTTTGTGATCCCGGAACTGCTCGGCGGGCCGGACAGCATCATGATTGGCCGCGTGCTGTGGCAGGAGTTCTTCAATAACCGCGACTGGCCGGTGGCGTCGGCGGTGGCGATTATCATGCTCCTGCTGCTGATCGTCCCGATCATGTGGTTCCATAAGCATCAGCAGAAACAGATGGGAGATCGCGGATGAACAACTTACCGGTAGTACGCTCCCCGTGGCGCATTCTGATCCTCGTTATCGGCTTCACCTTCCTGTATGCGCCGATGCTGATGCTGGTGATCTACTCGTTCAACAGCTCTAAGCTGGTGACGGTCTGGGCGGGCTGGTCGACGCGCTGGTACAGCGAGCTGTTCCACGACGACGCAATGATGAGCGCGGTGGGGCTGAGCCTGACCATTGCCGCGCTGGCGGCCACGATGGCCTGCGTTCTGGGCACCATCGCCGCGCTGGTGATGGTGCGCTTCGGGCGTTTTCGCGGCTCAAACGGTTTCGCCTTTATGATCACTGCCCCGCTGGTGATGCCGGACGTCATTACCGGCCTGTCGCTGCTGCTGCTGTTCGTGGCCCTGGCGCACGCCATCGGCTGGCCGGCGGATCGCGGCATGCTCACCATCTGGCTGGCGCACGTCACCTTCTGTACCGCGTATGTGGCGGTGGTGATCTCCTCGCGCCTGCGCGAGCTGGACCGCTCCATTGAAGAGGCGGCGATGGATCTCGGCGCCACGCCGCTAAAGGTCTTTTTCATCATTACCCTGCCGATGATTATGCCGGCGGTGATCTCCGGCTGGCTGCTGGCGTTCACGCTCTCCCTCGACGATCTGGTTATCGCCAGCTTTGTCTCAGGGCCGGGCGCGACGACGCTGCCGATGCTGGTCTTCTCCAGCGTGCGCATGGGGGTGAACCCGGAGATCAATGCTCTGGCCTCTATCATCCTCGGCGTGGTCGGAATTGTCGGATTTATCGCCTGGTATTTGATGGCGCGCGCGGAAAAACAGCGCGTGCGCGATATCCAGCGTGCAAGACGCGGCTGAAGGATTTAAAATTTCCGGTGATGTGCCGCGCATGACGCGGCACTGTTTTTCAGGGAAGTAAAACATTGGGATTAGTAAAAAAATCACGTATTACGCACGCCCGTCCTAACGTTCCTGCGCTGGTTCAGGTGGCGGCGCTCGCCATTATTATGATCCGCTGCCTGGACGTGCTGATGATTTTGAATACGCTGGGCGTGCGCGGCATCGGGGAATTCATTCACCGCAGCGTGCAGACGTGGAATCTGACGCTGGTCTTTTTAAGCAGCCTGGTGCTGGTGTTTATCGAGATCTACTGCGCGTTTTCGCTGGTCAAAGGGCGAAACTGGGCGCGCTGGGTCTATCTGCTCACGCAGGTGACCGCCGCCAGCTATCTGTGGGCCGCCTCGCTGGGCTATGGCTATCCTGAGCTGTTCAGCATTCCGGGTGAGTCGCGACGTGAGATTTTCCATGCGCTGGTCATGCAAAAACTGCCGGATATGCTGGTGCTTTGCCTGCTTTTCGTTCCGGCGTCCAGTCGGCGGTTCTTCCGCCTGCAATAATGTGTATAATCGCAGCCCTCGTTTTCCTTAAGGTTTTCATATGCAGTGCGCACTCTATGACGCCGGACGCTGCCGCTCCTGTCAGTGGATAGAACAGCCGGTCTCTCAACAACTCACCGCCAAAATGGCCGACCTGCAACAGCTGCTGGCAGCGCACGCGGTGGGCGAGTGGTGCGCACCCGTCAGCGGCCCGGAGCAGGGCTTTCGTAACAAAGCCAAAATGGTGGTCAGCGGCAGCGTTGAAAAACCGCTGCTGGGGATGCTGCACCGCGACGGCACGCCGGAAGACTTAACCGACTGTCCGCTCTATCCCGCCTCGTTTGAGCCGGTCTTTGCCGTACTGAAACCGTTTATCGCTCGCGCGGGGTTAACGCCGTACAACGTTGCCCGCAGGCGCGGCGAGCTGAAGTACCTTCTCCTGACGGAAAGCCAGATCGACGGCGGCATGATGCTGCGCTTCGTGCTGCGCTCGGAAGCCAAGCTGGCGCAGCTGCGCGCGGCGCTGCCGTGGCTGCAGGAACAGCTTCCTCAGTTAAAGGTGATTACCGCAAACATTCAGCCGGTGCATATGGCGATCATGGAAGGGGAGAAAGAGGTTTTCTTCACCGACCAGCACGCGCTGGCGGAGAGCTTCAACGGCGTGCCGCTGTGGATCCGCCCGCAAAGCTTCTTCCAGACCAACCCGACCGTGGCAAGCAGCCTGTACGCCACCGCCCGCGACTGGGTGCGCGCGTTAAACATCCATCATATGTGGGACCTGTTCTGCGGCGTGGGCGGTTTTGGCCTGCACTGCGCCACGCCTGAGATGCAGCTCACCGGCATTGAGATCTCCGCCGAAGCGATTGCCTGCGCAAAGCAGTCCGCCGCCGAGTTGGGGTTAACCAACCTGCACTTCCAGGCGCTGGACTCCACGCAGTTCGCGACCGGGCAAGGCAACGTGCCGGAGCTGGTGCTGGTTAATCCGCCGCGTCGTGGGATTGGCAAATCCCTGTGCGACTACCTGAGCCAGATGGCGCCGGAATACATCGTCTATTCAAGCTGTAACGCGCAGACCATGGCGAAAGACATCGCTCAACTGCCGGGCTATCGCATTGCACGCGTGCAGCTTTTCGATATGTTCCCGCATACCGCGCATTATGAAGTCCTGACGTTGCTCGTGAAATCTTAAACAAAATGTGAACTCTGCCCGCCCATAAAATCAGGTAAGCTTACGTCATAAGAGATGAATAAAGGCTTACCCATGAAGCAGATCCTGCTGGTGGAAGACGACCACGATATCGCGGCGCTTCTGCGGCTCAACTTAGAAGACGAAGGCTACGCCATCACCCACGAGCCCGACGGGGGCAACGCCCTGCAGCGCCTTGAAAAACAGCCGTGGGATGCGGTGATCCTCGACCTGATGCTGCCCAACGTTGACGGCCTGGAGATCTGTCGCCGCATCCGCCAGATGACCCGCTACCTGCCGGTGATCATCATCAGCGCCCGCAGCAGCGAAACCGACCGCATCACCGGGCTGGAAACCGGCGCCGATGATTATCTGGCAAAACCCTTTTCAGTGCAGGAACTGATTGCCCGCATCAAAGCGCTGTTCCGCCGCCAGCAGGCGATGGGGCAGGCGCAGGCTGACGGGCAAATTCAGGCCCACGGCCTGACGATCGATCCTCTGGCGCGCAGCGTGCTGCTTCACGGCCAGGTGGTGGATCTCACCCCGCGCGAATTCGAACTGCTGTACTTCTTCGCCCGCCATCCAGGCGAGGTGTTTTCCCGTCTGGCGCTGCTGGAGCAGGTGTGGGGCTATCAGCACGAAGGCTACGAGCACACCGTCAACACCCATATCAACCGCCTGCGCATCAAGATTGAGAAGGACGCCGCCGAGCCGGAGATAATTCGCACCGTCTGGGGCAAGGGCTATAAATTTGCGGAGCCAAACCATGATGCGCCGCTTTAGCCTGAGCCAGCGTCTGACGCTGCTGTTTGTCCTGCTGATGATGCTCTGTGCTACCGTCGCCTGCGCGGTACAGCTCTACAGCAGTATGCAGTACGGCAACGCGATGGTGCAGCGGTTGTCGGGCGGCCTGGCGCAGCAGATCGTCCAGCGGGAACCGATTCTGGACGCGCAGGGCAGGGTTGACCGCACCGCGCTGAAGCCGCTGTTCGACCGGCTGATGACCTTCAACCCGAGCGTTGAACTGTACGTTATCTCGCCGGACGGCGAAATCCTGGCCGATGCCGCACCGCCCGGCCATATTCAGCGGCAAAAAATCGACCTGGCACCGGTTCAGACCTTCCTGAGCGGTACCGCCATACCGGTACTGGGCGACGACCCGCGCAGTCAAAATAAAAAAGTGTTCAGCGCCACGCCGCTGCGACAGGACGGCGAGCTTAAGGGCTACCTGTACATCATTTTGCAGGGCGAGGAGTCGAACGCGCTGGCGGAAATGGCCTGGCATAAGGCGCTCTGGAGCACGGTGCTCTGGTCATTGCTGTGGGTCGCGCTGTTTGGCCTGCTGGCGGGTCTGCTGGTCTGGTACTGGGTAACGCGTCCGGTTAAGCGCCTGACGGAAGAGGTCACCGGCCTGGAGCAGGACAGCATTAGCGCAATCAGGCTGCTCGCAGCACAGCCGCCGGATGCCGCAGCCAATGACGAAGTGGCGCTCCTGCGCAACAGTTTCATCGAGCTGGCGCGGAAAATTACCCGCCAGTGGGACCAGCTGGCCGACAGCGATCGCCAGCGCCGGGAGTTTATCGCCAACATTTCGCACGATCTTCGCACGCCGCTGACCTCGCTGCTGGGCTATCTTGAAACCCTGTCGCTCAAATCCGCCACCCTGACGCCGCAGGAGCACCAGCAGTATCTCGCCACCGCGCTGCGTCAGGGACAAAAGGTACGACATCTTTCCCAGCAGCTTTTCGAGCTGGCGCGCCTTGAGCACGGCGGCATTAAGCCGCAGCGCGAACGGTTCGCGATGGGAGAGCTGATTTCCGACGTGGCGCAGAAGTTTGAGCTTACCGCCCGCACGCGCGAGGTGAATCTGCATATTGACGTGCCGGGCCCCTTGCCGCTGGTCAATGCCGATGTGTCGATGATCGAGCGCGTGGTGACCAACCTGCTCGATAACGCGATGCGTCATACGCCCACTGGCGGGGAAATTCGTCTGGCGGTCTGGCAGGAGAATGAACGGCTTCAGGTCGAAGTGGCAGACTCCGGAACGGGTGTGGATGCCTCGCTGCGCGACGATCTGTTCCAGCGGCCATCGGCGCTGAATACCCAGGCATCGCGGGAGAACCGCGGCGGGTTGGGGCTGTTAATCGTGAAACGCATGCTGGAGCTGCACGGGGGCGGGATCAGGCTGATGGAGTCGGCGAGCGGGGCACGGTTCAGGTTCTTTGTGCCGCTGTGAGAGAGTGCCGGGTTACCCGGCCTACAGATTACCACCCCCGTAGGCCAGACCACCCGGCAAAAAGAGATTACTGCGGGAACCACTGCTCGCTGATTTTCTGGTACGTGCCGTCTGCTTTAATCGCCTTCAGCGCGCCGTTCAGTTTTTCCAGCAGGGCTTTGTTATCCGGGCGTACCGCGATGCCGAGGCCTGTACCAAAGTACTGTGGGTCGGTCACTTTCTCGGTCGCCGTACCCAGCTGCGGGTTGGTTTTCAGCCATTCGTTCACCACCGCGGTGTCGCCGAATACGCCATCGATACGGCCGTTTTTCAGGTCGATAATCGCGTTCTGGTAGCTGTCATAGGCCACGGTTTTCACTTCAGGATGTTTGTCCTGCAGGTATTTCTGGTGCGTGGTGCCATTTTCCATCCCGATGCGTTTGCCTTTCAGCTCGTCAAAGGACTTGTAAGCCCCTTTCTTCGCAATCACCACCGCCGAGTTGGCGTAGTACGGGTCGGTGAACGCAACCTGCTTGCTGCGCTCCGGCGTGATGTCCATCCCGGAGATCACCGCATCGTATTTCTTGAATTTCAGCGACGGGATCAGGCTGTCGAAGGCATGGTTGGTAAAGGTGCAGTCGGCCTGCATCTGCTTGCACAGGGCTTTCGCCAGGTCGATATCGAAACCGACGATCTGATTGCTGGCGTCCAGCGATTCAAACGGCGGATAGGTGGCCGAAACGCCAAAATTGATTTTATCAGCAGCGGATGCGCCAGCGGCGAAGGTGGCGAGTAGTGCGGCCAGAACTAACTTTTTCATTGTAATGCTCCCGTCTGTCTATCTTGTCATTATGCGCCGTGTCTGCGGCATGGATGTACAATGCCAGTTAATGAATTTATATGCAATAAATATGATTAAATATTGTATGCGGTATAAAAAAAAGCGGATAAGCCATCGGGTTATCCGCTCTGGTAATTACGTTTTATGCACTCGCGTGATTAATTTCTGCGCTCAAACGCTAACGCTTTACGCTCAATCAGTCGCATCATCAGCGTCAGCAGACCGTTCACCACCAGATACACCACGCCGGCCGCGCCGAACACCATCACGTCATAGGTGCGCCCGTACAGCAGCTGCCCGTGACCCATCACTTCCATCAGGGTGATGGTGTAGGCCAGAGAAGTACTCTTAAACACCAGCACCACTTCGTTGGAGTAAGAGGAGAGCGCGCGCTTGAAGGCGTACGGCAGCAGGATCGCCAGCGTGTCTTTTTTGCTCATGCCCAGCGCCCCGCAGGACTGCCATTGTCCTTCCGGGATGGCACGGATCGCCCCGTAAAACAGCTGGGTGGTATAGGCCGCGCTGTTCAGCGAAAGGGCAATCAGAGCGCAGAGCCACGGCTCAGAGAGCAGGTGCCAGATAACCGGATACGCCTGCAGCGACGGGAACTGGCCCGGACCGTAGTAAATCAGGAAGATTTGCACCAGCAGCGGCGTACCGGTAAACAGGGTGATGTAGCCGCGCACGATCCACACCAGCACCGGCGTTTTCAGCGTCAGGATGATGGTGAAGATGAGCGCCAGGATCAGCGCCACAATGATGGACGCCACGGTCAGCGTCAGGCTGGTGTGCAGCCCTTTCATCAGCTCCGGGAAATATTCAAGCATCAGCCTGGTCTCCGTTCAAAGCGCGTCGCACGCAGGTCAATACGCTTTAGGATGTACTGACTGAGCAGCGTGATTACCAGGTAGATAGCCGCCGCCACGATGTACCAGGTAAATGGCTCCTGAGTACGGGTGGCGATGCTTTTGGTTTGCAGCATCAAATCGTTCACGCTGATCAGGCTCACCAGCGCGGTATCTTTCAGCAATACCAGCCACTGGTTGCCCAGGCCCGGCAGGGCGTGGCGCCACATCTGCGGCATCACCAGACGGAAGAAGATCGCTGCTTTCGACATGCCCAGCGCCTGACCAGATTCCCACTGCCCCTGCGGTACCGCTTTCAGCGCACCGCGCAGGGTTTGCGACGCGTACGCGGAGTAGAGCAGGGAGAGGGCAATCACGCCGCAGAGGAACGGGCTGACGTCAAAGTTGTCAATCTGCATCTGCACCGGTATCTGCGCAAAGCCGAGATTGATCGTGAAGCCGTCCGACAGCGTGAGCAGCAGCTGTGAGGAGCCGAAATAGATGAACAGGACCACCAGAATTTCCGGTAGCCCACGCAGTACGGTGACCAGCGCGGAGCCCGCCCAGGCGACGGGGAACCATTTTGCTGATTCCCACACCGCAAAGAACATCGCCAGCACCAGGCCGATAATCAGTGCGCAAACGGCAAGGCCGACGGTCATCCCGGCGGCGCTTGCTAAAGGAAAAATTTCATTCATCAGGAATTACTTCTGGAACCATTTTTTGTAGATGGTTTCGTAGGTGCCGTCTTTCTTCACTTTTTCCAGCGCAGCGTTGAATTTCTGCTGCAGCTCGGTGTTGCCCTGACGAACGGCAATCCCCAGACCGGTACCGAAGTAATCTTTATCGGTCACTTTGTCGCCCACTGGCGCCAGTTTGTCGTTGGCTTTCAGCCACTCGGTCACGACAGCAGTATCACCAAATACGCCGTCGATACGGCCATTCTGCAGATCCAGCTTCGCGTTCTGGTAGCTGTCGTACGGAACGGTGGTGATTTCCGGATGTTTATCCATGATGAACTTCTGGTGCGTGGTGCCGTTCTGCACGCCGACTTTCTTGCCTTTCAGCTGATCGACAGAGGTGAATTTACCTTTCTGACCAATAAACAGGGCGGAGTTGTCGTAGTAAGGGGTGGTGAATAGCACCTGCTTTTCGCGCTCAGGAGTGATGTCCATACCGGCCATGACGGCGTCAATACGGCGGAACTTCAGGCTTGGTATCAGGCTGTCGAACGCCTGGTTGCTGAAGGTACAGGTTGCGTCGATCTCTTTACACAGGGCGTTTGCCAGGTCTACGTCGAAGCCAACAATTTTATTGTTCGCATCAATGGACTCAAACGGAGGATAGGAGGCTTCCGTGGCGAAACGAATGGTCTGGGCTGCGGTAGCGGAAAGGGTAACGCCAGCAAGCAGCACGGCAAGTAATACTTTTTTCATTATATTTCCCCTGACACAATCAATGAGATAAATAGTTTTTGAAGGAATCGGTTTGCGGGTTCGCGAAGCAGCTCGCGTCACCTTGCTCAACGATATACCCGTTTTCCATGTAGACCACACGGCTGGCGGTTTTACGCGCCACTTCCACTTCGTGGGTAACAATGACCTGCGTAATATTGGTTTCCGCCAGCTCGCGAATGATGCTGACGATCTGGGCGGTGATTTCCGGGTCCAGCGCCGCGGTCGGCTCATCAAACAGCAGTACAGCGGGCTCCATCATCAGCGCGCGGGCAATCGCCACGCGCTGCTGCTGACCCCCAGAGAGGTGCAGCGGATAGCGGTCGCTGTAGGGCTTAAGGCGCAGACGCTCCAGCAGCTTTTCAGCACGCGCGATGGCCTGATCTTTGCTTAACCCCAGCACGCGGCACGGGGCTTCAATCAGGTTTTGCAGCACCGTCAGGTGCGGCCAGAGATTGTATTGCTGGAAGACCATGCCGACGTTTTGACGCAGTTCGCGTATAGCTTTATCTGACGGGGTTTTCGCGAAATCAAAATGGTTACCGGCGATAGCCAGCGTACCGGAACGGGGCATTTCAAGCAGATTAAGGACGCGCAGAAGGGAGCTTTTGCCTGCACCGCTTGGGCCAAGTAAAACCAGCGTTTCGCCTTCCGGGCAGTTCAGCGTGATGTCAAACAGCGCCTGGTGTGCGCCGTAGAAGCAGTTAATGCCGTTTAGTTTAATACTCATCGGGGCAGTCTTTACTCATCCAGGCAATCTATAGCAATTGAGGCCGCAGATAGTACCGTTGACAGAATAGTTATGCAATATTTCTGCGTTAAAAGTTAAATATAACCCGCATTTCCTCTTAAACATAGCACAAAATAGCGAACGGCAAGGTCGGCGAGTATAAATGTCGGCATTCCGCGTGAAATGCCGGACATTTTACGGGGGTAACATTTTTATCACTAATGATCTAGCGGTTCTCAATCGACTGGCGCAGCGTGCCGGCCGGGGCATGAACGCTGCCGCCGATATAGCGCACATCGTCCACCGCCCAGCACTGGCCTTCACGGATCATCAGCACTTCGTCCTGCCAGGTTTGGGTTCCCTGGGTCAGCTTCACGCGCAGCGGAATGTTCCGCGCATCGGTGTTCGGGATGGTTGACGCGCTGGCCACCTCGGCGCTGTCCGGCAGCGTGGTGCGGCTGGAGAACGGATCGGATTTCAGCAGGGCATTATGCTGCGGATCGCGAGTGGCATCGTTGAGCAGTTTTGCAAGATTATCGCTCAGGTACGGGCGCAGGGCGGTAAGATCATTTCCGCGATGCTGAATGCGGTAATCATAGAACTGTTGCGCCACGGTATCCGGGCCGCCGTCTATGCAGGGGCCGCTGCGGGTACCGATATCCTTAAAGGCTGGCGTGACCGTGGTAGTACAGGCGCTGAGCACCAGCGCGCAGGGCACTAAAAGTGTTAAAGCAGAGTAGCGCATGTTGATTTCCTTATTTATTAACTATCCTTTCAATCATAGCGTAACGAACCGATAATGCTGTTGCTAACGCATTGAACGCTAAAGAAGGAGAGAAAGTATGCAGTTTTCAACAACGCCAACCCTGGAAGGACAGACCATTACCGAGTATTGCGGCGTGGTCACCGGCGAAGCGATTCTGGGCGCGAACATTTTCCGGGATTTCTTTGCCGGGATTCGTGACATCGTCGGTGGACGCTCCGGCGCGTACGAAAAAGAGCTGCGTAAAGCGCGCGAAATTGCGTTTAAGGAGCTGGGCGAGCAGGCCAAAGCGCTGGGTGCAGATGCCGTTGTAGGAATCGATATTGATTATGAAACCGTCGGCAAAGATTCGAGCATGCTGATGGTGAGCGTAAGCGGCACGGCGGTGAAAACCCGTCGATGAAGCGCTCGCTTTCAACGCTCCTGCTGGCGATGTTGCTGGCAGGATGCGCCCAGGAAAAAGGCATTGTTGATAAAGGTGCCTACGAGCTGGATACCCGCCATCAGGCGCAGGCGGCCTACCCGCGCATAAAGGTGCTGGTGATCCACTACACCGCCGACGACTTCGACACCTCGCTGGCCACGCTGACGGACAAAAACGTCAGCTCCCACTATCTCATCCCCGCAAAACCGCCGACGCCGGACGGGAAGCCGCGCATCTGGCAGCTGGTGCCGGAGAGCGAGCTGGCCTGGCATGCGGGCATCAGCTTCTGGCGCGGCACCAACCGCATCAACGACACGTCTGTCGGCATTGAGCTGGAGAACCGCGGCTGGCAGAAGCGCGACGGTGTGAAAGTTTTCGCCCCGTTTGAGCCCGCGCAAATCGCGGCGCTTATCCCGCTGGCGAAAGACATTATCGCCCGGTACGACATCAAACCGCAGAACGTGGTGGCGCATGCTGATATCGCGCCCCAGCGTAAGGACGATCCCGGCCCGCTGTTTCCCTGGCAGGCGCTGGCGAAGCAGGGGATTGGGGCCTGGCCCGATGCCGGGCGCGTGAACTTCTATATCAATGGTCGTCCGCGCTATCAGGAGGTAGATCGTGCAGCCCTGCTCGATCTGCTGATGCGCTATGGCTATGAGGTGCCGGACAACGCCACGGATCAGCAGCAGCAACGCGTTATCACCGCCTTCCAGATGCACTATCGCCCGCAGGTATGGAACGGCGTCGCGGATGTGGAAACGATGGCCATTGCAGAAGCCCTTTTAGAGAAATACGGGCAGGGGTAAACCTTCGGTTTGCGCCCGAATGCGCGTTTTCCCCTTATTTGTGCTTGAGATTAATCTTAAGTACAAACTCAATTCATTTTTAGTAAATTGACTTAAAATTATCCGGATTTAAGATAGACACATAGCTTGCTAAGTAAATCAAAAAAATATTGCTGGCGGCAGGCGTTCTTATTTTCTCCTTGAGCCTTTCATCAGGAAAATATTGTTGGTTTTCGGTTTTAATACCGCGGCCATGCTATGTCTAATAAATCTAATCTTAAATGGGTATAACAATGTTAAGCATTTACGGTAAAAAATTACGTCCACAACCTGAAATGGAAGCCATTATTTCTGCCACGGAAGGTTTTGAAGAGAAAACCTTAAAGAAATGGCAGAAAATTTCCACGGCTGACTCTCAGTATATTCATATTATCGTCAGCGGCGAAGTCGAATTCCGTCGTGAATCAGACGAACTCTGCATGTTTACCGTCACCGGACAGTGCGTGTTTGGCCTGTCCGCTATTTTCTATCAGTCAGCCCATATGTACGGCCTGGTCCGCGCAAACACCGTGGTACGCAGCATCAAAAAAGAGGCCTTCGCGCAGCTTATGACCGAGAAAAACCTTTGGCCTGAATTGACCAAAGTGCTCTCCTGGTACATCTGCCTGCTGAGCAAACGCGATGATGTTCTGGTCGCCCGTAGCGCCTATTCTGTGGTCCGCGAATTCCTCTACGAAATTAATGAGCTGATTGTTCACCAGCAGCGCGATATTAATATTTATGACTATATTCAGGAATATACCAACCTGGCCCGCAGTACCATTATTAAAATCCTCTCCGACCTGAAAAAAGGTCAATATATTGTGGTGGAGAAAGGTCGTCTGCTTAACCTCACCACGCTGCCTGAAAAATATTAACTACTCCAGCCGGTCTCCTTTTTTACTCAAAGGAGACTGGACGTGATCGTTATGCAACAAACTGCTTTGCGATTGATCCTGCGTTTCGTCAACCGGCGGCGCGGGAATTTTGCCTTGAGAATAATCCTGCTCTTGTTCTTTTAACGCCTGCTTAAACAATTCGGCTAACGAATCATCTTCACTACCCGACGACGCGGTGGCGTTTTCGTGCGCCTCGGTTCCCGGCAGGGTATCGCGCGAGGTATCGTGCCCGACATCCTGCGGCACGGTGCTGTCAGGGGCCTGTTGCCAGTCAGCATCATCGGTGCTTATCGGCAGATCCTGCATGGGCGGCATCTCTTCCCGTACCGGCGCCGGTTTAGGATGCGGATGCGGGAACGGTTTACTCACGTACACATAATGCATATCGGAAAGCTGCGTTTCCGGTTTAGCGACGCTCGCTTTTACCGGTTCAGGGGCCGGGTGGCGCAAATTCCAGTAAATATGCGCGTACAGCCCTGCCATGACCAGGGCGCACAAACCCATTACCCATAAAAAGGTATGACCGCAAATTTTTCTCAGGCTGGGGAGGCGGTACGAAAACCAGACCGCCTCTCCGGTGGTGTAGCTGCGCTGAGCCGCAAGACAGATGGTAGACATTAGGAATGCTTCTCCTGCGTGTTGGCGTCCGGTGTGGCATGCGTGGCCTGAATCAACACGCTCGGCGTGGTATGGGTTTCACGCATTAACTGCATCAGCGTATCTTCCCCTGGAATACCATCCACATGCAGATGCATTTTTTGCTGGAACTCGCGGGTGCGTTTCATCATCTCAGCCGTCCAGGTCTGAGCATGGGTTTCAGGCTGGCCAAGAGCCAGACTCAGCGCCTGATCCAGCCAGCCCATGTCTTTCGCATCGCTGGCGGCGCTGATGGCATCTTTGCCTTCCGGCGTCAGGCGATGCAGCTGGGTAAAGTTACCGGTGGCATGCTGGTTAAACCAGCTGCGGCTCACCTGCCAGGTGCGGTTATTCATCAGCAGATCCATCGAGTCATCGCCTACGCGGGCGACAACAGCGTAGTTAAGATGGTTACCGGTTTTGAGTTCACTGACCCACGGATAACCCTCCTGAGCCAGCGTATCCGGTGAAGCGTTGCCCTGTTTACACATCAGATTGACCTTCCCGGCGTTCTGACACAGCGCATCATCCGCGGAGGCGTCATACCCCCACATCAGGTACAGCTGGTGCATCGCATCCGGTTGATTAACCACTTCATTGTCGATAACCGGCACGACAGGCGCGTCGGCTTTTGGCTTCTGCTGTTTCCAGCTCGCCGGTACGGGAAGCTGAATCGGCAGTTTTGCATTGATTGAGGCGGTTAAATACCATCCGCAGGCGGCGAACAGAACCGAGGCGAACAATCCCACGGTCGCCAGGCGCTTACCGTGTTTTTTCGCCGGGAGGATCTCGCCTGCCGCCAGGCGTAAATGACGCGGGCTGACCTGCGCTGCACGTTCGGTCCAGGCCGCGAGCATTGACAGGTGCGCCAGTTCATTCAGTTTGCTGATGTTGCCTTTGGTCAGCGCGTGCATCTTGCGCACGCGCGCCGGGGTTAGCGGCGAATTCTCGCACCCGTGTTCTTCACACTGCGCCTGCACATAGCTGAGAAATTCCCGGCAGGTCAGGGGACGCAATGTATGACGGGTATGGGCATATTCGCGAAGTTCAGATGGGTGTAAGAGGGCGGCTTCCTGCTCCGCGCTGCCCATCAGCACGATGGACAGACGGAACTCCAGCTCCAGAGCACGCGTAAGCAACATCCCCAGCACCTCACGGCAGGTCTCCTTCATCGCTTCCGCGTGACGGATGACCAGGGTTTTGCTGCGGTTTTTTCCGCCCTGCCACTGATGCAGCACGGCATCCACCGCCTGAATGCGGCTCTTGCTCTCTTTCGTTCCCGGGTTGAGCTTGTACAGCAGGCTACTGGCACTCAGCTTAGGAAACGCGTTGATGGCAATGGCGCCAGGAAGGCTGGCCTTCAGCGCATCGCTGAAGTGGCCCAGCAGCGGTGCGTCGTTGCAAAAGAGCCCGATAATTCCCGCCACCTGGCTTTTCTCTTTCAGCAGGTTGAATACGTCCTGATGATAAGGCACCAGAAAATCGCCGGAGAAACCCGTGATTGTTCTGAATGGCGGTTGTTTAAATTTAAAGTGGCTCTGATACATAACGACTTACCGTCTCTGATTAGGAATAGCAACAGGACGAGAAAGTAAAGCAACGCCACAGGGTGGTCAATTTGCGCACAGGGTAAAAATATCCAGTTGCAATGACCTAACATCCCGATTTTATTTGGTCAATAGTTTTTTTTATTAAAGTTAATGGCGAAGTCGATGGTCGTATTTACGGCAGTTAATTACTATTTTTCACACATATTGGCGCAGCCCGACGCTGCTTATTTCCGCTTTGCTAAAGGCCAGATGAAAAATGAGGTTCTCATTTCTGTCACGGTGGATAACGCCTTGTATTATGTTTGTGCTGTTAATTTTTTGCGGCCAGCAAGGCTATCTGACGTTTAAAGATTATAAAAAAGTTACGAATAAGTTGGCTAAATCTGTTGAACAGCCGCTGAAAAATCGTCGTGAAGAAAAGACATTTACTCTGTTCACGGCTGCGGTGCGTCAGGATAACTTACCGGCTGCCGCGAAAGCCCCGCTGGCAGCGGAAATTGAAGGCATTGTCAGCAGTGACGATGCCTGGCTCTCCTTTGCGGTGATTAAAACCCCGGCAGGCCAGCGCAGCTATCGCGAAGGCGAGCCGCTGACCGGTTTTAACGATGCCTTTATTCAGGAAATTAACAAAGACAATGTGGTGGTTAATTATGAAGGTGCTACGCAGGTACTGGCGTTAAATAAGCCTGACTATTTTAAGGGCGGCGTTGATAGCGGCCCGGTAACCAAATCGACGAAAGATGCAGGCGCGGAAAGCGTGCATCTGGATGATTATCTGGTGTTAAAACCGGTAATCGAAAAAGGCCAACTGGAAGGCTACAACATCAATCCAAGGAATGCCTCAGCGTTCTTCAGCCATTCCGGGCTGGAAAAGGGCGACGTGGCTGTGAAAGTCAACTCTGTCGATATGACCGATGAAGCAAAGGCAAAAAGTATTATTGCCAACTGGTCGAAAATGAAAGAAGCGGAGGTCGTCGTCAGACGTCACGCTCACCTTGAAAATATTCGGGTTAATGTTCTAAACAATTAACAAGTGTACAGACATGAAGAAATTTCCTTGGGCGTGCGTGGCGCTGACCGCATTGTCGTTATATTCCAGTTCGCTGCTTGCAGCCAACTTTAGCGCGAGCTTTAAAAATACCGATATCCGCGAGTTTATCGATACGGTAGGCCGCAATCTTAACAAAACCATTCTCGTCGACCCGTCCGTTCAGGGCACGGTGTCGGTGAGAACCTATAACGTGCTGACGGAAGATGAGTATTACCAGTTCTTCCTGAGCGTGCTGGACCTGTACGGTCTGTCTGTCATCCCGATGGACAACGGCATGGTGAAAGTGGTGCGCTCAAGCGTAGCCCGCACCGCCGGGGCCCCGCTGGCCGACAGCAAAAATCCGGGC
Organism: Enterobacter cloacae complex sp. I3; assembly: GCF_014896175.1. Lineage (NCBI taxonomy): Bacteria > Pseudomonadati > Pseudomonadota > Gammaproteobacteria > Enterobacterales > Enterobacteriaceae > Enterobacter > Enterobacter cloacae complex sp. I3. Next base: position 60,944 of record NZ_JADBQZ010000005.1, on the reverse strand, counting down.
AAAGGCGATGAGATCATCACCCGCGTCGTGCGCATGGAAAACGTGCCGGTGCGCGAGCTGGCGCCGCTGCTGCGCCAGCTGAACGATGCCACCGGTATCGGTAACGTGGTGCATTTTGAGCCGTCGAACGTCCTGCTGTTAACCGGGAAAGCCTCGGTGGTGAACCGCCTGGTGGATCTGGTGCAGCGCGTCGACAGAGACGGCATTCAGCGTCGCGAAATCGTGCCGCTGCGCTTTGCGTCCGCCAAAGAGCTCTCCGACATGTTGAACAACCTCAACAACGAAGAGCAGAAGGGGCAGAACGCGCCGCAGCTCGCCACCAAGGTGGTAGCGGATGACGAGACCAACAGCCTGGTGATCAGCGGTTCGGAAGATGCGCGCATGCGCACCCGTTCCCTGATCCATCAGCTGGATCGCGAGCAGAACAACGAGGGGAATACCCGCGTCTTCTACCTCAAATACGCCAGCGCCACCAAAGTGGTTCCGGTGCTGACCGGTATTGGCGAGCAGCTGAAAGACAAGGCGGGTGCGCCGAAGTCGAAAACCGCCACGGCGGCCAGCGATCTGAATATTAGCGCCGACGAGTCAACGAACTCGCTGGTGATCACCGCGCAGCCTAACGTGATGAACTCCCTGGAGAAGGTGATCGACAAGCTCGACATTCGCCGTCCGCAGGTGCTGGTGGAAGCGATCATTGCTGAAGTGCAGGACGGTAACGGCCTGGATCTCGGCGTGCAGTGGACCAGCAAGCACGGCGGCGTGCAGTTCGGCTCAACCGGCCTGCCTATCAGCCAGATTAAAAACGGCACCATGAAGGGGGCAAGCTTCACCGGCCTGGCGACCGGTTTCTTCAACGGCGACTTCGGCGCCCTGATGACCGCGCTCTCCACCGACGGTAAAAACGACATTCTCTCCACGCCGAGCGTGGTCACGCTGGATAACAAAGAAGCGTCGTTTAACGTGGGCCAGGACGTGCCGGTCCTTGCCGGTTCGCAGACCACCAGCGGCGACAACGTCTTTAACTCCGTTGAGCGTAAGACCGTCGGTACCAAGCTGAAAATTGTGCCGCAGATTAACGACGGTGACATGATCCACCTGAAGATTGAGCAGGAAGTTTCCAGCGTTGACAACAGCGCGACGGAAGACGCCAGCCTCGGCCCAACCTTCAACACTCGCACCATTAATAACGAAGTGATGGTCCACAGTGGCCAGACGGTGGTGCTCGGTGGCCTGATGGAAAACGTCACCAAGCAGTCGGTTTCCAAAGTGCCGCTGCTCGGCGATATCCCGCTGGTGGGCCAGCTGTTCCGCTACACCTCGCAGGACACGTCGAAACGCAACCTGATGGTGTTTATCCATACCACCGTCCTGCGTGACGACGACAACTACAGCGCCGCGTCGAAAGAGAAATATGACCAGATCCGCGTTCGCCAGATGCAGCGCGTGGAGGAGAAAAAGCTCGGCATTATTGAGCCAGCGGATAACGCCATTCTGCCCGCGTTTCCGTCTGCCGACACTAAGACTGCCACCCATGCCGCACCGGTGAAAACCAGCGCGACACGCAATCCGTTTAAAGAGTAAGGCGGAGGGGCAACGTGGACGAACTGAGTAAAACACTGTGTAGCAGCAGCTACGCAAAAGATAACGGCGTTTTATTTTATAACAATGACGTCTATATCCGTGATGACACCCCGGCATTTGCACTGCTGGAAGTGCGCCGGGTGCTGGGACGCGCGTTCGTCCCGGTCATCCTCACGCCGGAAGCGTTTGACGAGATGCTGGCCAAAATCTGGCAGCAGAGCAGCGGCGTCTCGCAGCAGCTGGTGGACGATATGGACGCCGATATCGACCTGATGGCGTTAACCGAGGAGATCCCGGACAACGAGGATCTGCTCGATAACGACGAAAACTCGCCGGTGATCCGCCTGATCAACGCCATTCTCGGCGAGGCGGTGAAGGACGGCGCGTCGGATATTCATATCGAAACCTTCGAGCGCACGCTGAGCATTCGCTTCCGCGTTGACGGGGTGCTGCGCCCGGTGCTGCAGCCTGCGCGCAAGCTCGCGCCGCTGCTGGTATCGCGCATCAAGGTCATGTCAAAACTCGACATCGCCGAGAAGCGCCTGCCGCAGGATGGCCGTATCTCCCTGCGCATTGGCCGCAAGGCGATCGACGTGCGCGTCTCGACCATTCCGTCCCAGTACGGCGAGCGCGTGGTGATGCGTCTGCTCGATAAAAGCAATCTTAAGCCTGACATCAACAAGCTGGGCCTGATTGATGAAGAGCTGGAGAAGCTGAAAGGGCTGATTGACCGCCCGCACGGCATTATCCTGGTCACCGGGCCGACAGGCTCCGGTAAAAGTACCACCCTGTACGCCATTCTTTCGGCGCTGAACGGTCACGAACGCAACATTCTGACCGTTGAAGACCCGATTGAATACGAGCTGGAAGGGGTGGGGCAGACGCAGGTTAACCCGCGCGTGGACATGACCTTTGCCCGCGGGCTGCGCGCCATTCTGCGTCAGGACCCGGACGTGGTGATGATCGGGGAAATTCGTGACGGTGAGACCGCGCAAATTGCGGTGCAGGCGTCGCTCACCGGTCACCTGGTCATGTCTACGCTCCACACCAACAGCGCCGCAGGGGCGATAACCCGCCTGCGGGATATGGGGCTGGAATCCTTTTTAATCGGTTCATCGTTGCTCGGTGTCATTGCCCAGCGTCTGGTGCGTCGGCTGTGTACGCACTGCCGGACCACCAGTCCGCTGGATGCCAATGAAAAAGCGCTGTTCAGCTTTATGGACGCGCCGCCAAAAGCAATCTACCGCGCGGTAGGCTGTGAACACTGCCGCCAGAGCGGCTATCAGGGCCGGGCCGGTATTCATGAGTTCCTGGTGGTGGACAGCACCATGCGCCGCGCCATTCATGAAGATAAGGACGAAATGTCCATCGAGACGCAGCTCTTTAAGCAGGCTTACAGCCTGCGTGAAAACGGGCTGCTGAAGGTGATTAGCGGCGTGACCTCGCTGGAAGAGGTGATGCGCGTCACCGCCGAGCGTGGGGGGGATGCGTAATGGCCTTCTACGCCTGGACCGCAACGGACGGCGCGGGGAAAACCCAGCGCGGCACGCTGCAGGCCGAGGGGCAAAAGCAGGTTCGCCAGTGGCTTCGCGAGCAAAAGCTGATGCCCGTCAGCATCAACGAAACCCGCGAGGCGGCGGCGTCCGGTAAAGCGAAAACCGGCGCAAAGCTCTCCACGCCGGTGCTGTCGATGTTTACCCGCCAGCTTTCGACGCTGGTCAACGCCGCGCTGCCGCTGGAAAGCGCCCTGAAGGCTATCTCGAAGCAGACGGAGGACAAAAAGCTGGCGGCGATGGTGGTGGAGATCCGCGAGAAAGTAGTGGAAGGCCACACGCTGTTCGACGCGTTTAGCCAGTTCCCGCGCACCTTCGACAAGCTCTACTGCACCCTGGTGATGGCCGGCGAAAAAACCGGCCACCTGGGCGACGTGCTGGAGAAGCTGGCGGAGTACAACGAGCAGCGCCAGAAGATGAAAAGCAAGCTGACGCAGGCGATGGTCTACCCGATTACCCTGACCGTGGTCGCCATCGCGGTCATCAGCATTCTGCTGGTGGCGGTGGTGCCGCAGGTGATCGAGCAGTTCACCCACATGAAGCAGCAGCTGCCGATCACCACCCGCACGCTGATTGCGGTGAGTGATTTTCTGCAGGCGTACGGGATCTACATCGTGGGGATCCTCGGCGGCGGGTTTGTCGGCTTTAAGACCTGGCTGAGAAACGCCAAAAACCGTTTTCGCTGGCACAGCTGGCTGGTGAACGGATCGCCGATCAAAAAGCTGGTGTGCGCCATCAACAGCGCCCGCTACATCCGTACCCTGAGCATTCTTCAGGCCAGCAGCGTGCCGCTGCTGGAGGGGATGTATATCGCGATGGACGGTATCGAAAACCTCTATGCCCGGCAGGTACTGGAGCAGGCCGCTGATACCGTGCGCCAGGGGGCATCGCTCTATGCCGCGCTGGAGCAGGCGAAATTATTCCCGCCAACCATGCTGTATATGATTGCCTCCGGCGAAGAGAGCGGGGAATTAGGCAATTTAATGGACCGCGCGGCGGAAAACCAGGAATCGGCATTGCAGCATCGAATTACATTAACGCTGTCGGTATTTGAACCGGCGCTGGTGGTATCCATGGCGACGATTGTTTTATTCATCGTGCTGTCAATATTACAACCGCTTCTGCAACTTAATAATATGGTAGGTTAAATCATGGCTTTAAAACGTAAAAACCTGGCGCGTCAGGCGGGTTTCACCTTGCTCGAATTAATGGTGGTCATTGTTATTCTCGGCGTACTGGCGAGCATGGTGGTGCCAAACTTAATGGGCAATAAAGAAAAAGCAGATACGCAAAAAGCAACCAGCGATATTGTCGCGCTCGAAGGTTCGCTGGATATGTATAAGCTGGATAATCACCGCTACCCGACAACCGAGCAGGGTTTACAGGCGCTGGTAACCAAGCCTGAAATCGCGCCAATCCCGAACGGCTACCGTGCTGATGGCTATATCCGTCGCCTGCCGCAGGACCCGTGGGGCGGAGATTATATTCTGGTTAGCCCGGGCGAACACGGCGCGGTCGACGTATTCTCCGCCGGTCCGGACGGTGAAGCCAATACCGCCGATGATATTACGAACTGGTCTCTGGATAAGAAAGAGAAATAATGAATAAACAACGCGGCTTTACGTTGCTGGAAATTATTCTGGCGCTGGTAATATTTGCCAGCTGCGCCATGATGGTGGTGTCAACAATACCTTCACGGAGCGGTGCGGATATATTTGGCCAGCAATTAAAAGCTCTCGTTGATTATGGTTCAGACCGTGCGGTGATGGACGGAAATATCGTCGGGCTGGTCATCACGACGGATAATTATCAGCTGGTGACGCTCGAGGATAAAAACGGCGAACGTCACTGGGTGCCGTTATCCGCCGGGCGTATTACCACCAAAGGCGATTTCCCGGAAGAGATGCACGTTTCGCTCTCGCCCCAGCGCCTTGCCGCCACGGTAAGCGCCGATCCGCAGGTGCTCTTTTTACCGGACGGCGAAATCAGCCGCTTCACGCTGACGCTGCAAAGCTATGACAAACAGCACCATTTCCGCGTGGTGTCGCAAGGCGCTGCGCCTGTATCGGTAGAGAACGATGGCTAACGGCAAAAAGCAAAAGGGGATGACGCTGCTGGAGGTGATGGTCGCGCTGGTGATCTTCTCCACCGCCGCGCTGGCGCTGATGAACTCCGTCTCCCTGAACGTGCGTTTCACTCGCGGCCTGGCCGACACGCTGCAGGCCAGCTGGGTGGCGGAAAATCAGCTGGCGGAAGCGCAGCTCACGAAAACCGACTTCCCGGACGCCGAGGCGCAGGGGACGGAAATCATGGGCGGGCGCAGCTGGAACTGGCGCAAGCAGCGGGTGAAAACCACCGACAACGGCTGGGCGAACGCCATTCGCGTCTACGCGGAAGGGGACGACAGCCAGCCGGTTATCGCTTTGCAGATCGTTCCGCCGGGAGAGAGCAAGTGAAAAAAACGCGACGCCAGCGCGGGTTTACCCTGCTGGAGATCATGATTGCCCTGACCATTTTCGCGGTGATCAGCACCCTGGCCTGGCAAATTCTGGACGGCGCAATGCGCACCAGTTCGGCAACCGACGCCAGCGCCGCGAAGCTCAATCAGCTGCAGCGGGCCTGGAATCTGATGGAGCGCGATTTCTACCAGCTGCAGGCGCGCGCCCCGCGTAACGAGCCGGATCTGTTTCGACAGGTGGATGATGCGCTTGAGCTGACCACGCTGAATGGCGTGAGCGGAACGATCCAGCTGGAGCGTGTGCGCTGGCGCCTGGAAGAGGGGCGTCTGTATCGCGACGTCTGGCCGGTGATTGATGGCCCGGTGGACGCGAAGCCCGATGAAGTGCCGATTGTCAGTGAGGTGAAATCCCTGCAGTGGCGTTTTTACCGTCAGGGCTGGCAGAAAAGCTGGAGCGACCCGGCGCATCTGCCGGACGGCGTGGAGCTGACGCTAACCATGGAAAACGGCGATACCTGGCGCTGGGTCTTTACGACCCCGGGCGATATGCCTGAAGCGGCGGTGCCAGCGCCCGCCGCTGCGCCAGAGACCGCGCCTGCGCCGCTGCCGGCACCGGAAGCAAAATCATGAGTGCATTACGTAAACAGAAAGGGGTAGCGCTGCTGGTGGTGCTGATCCTGCTGGTCATGATGTCGGCGCTGGCCGCCAAAATTAGCCAGCAGTTCTGTCGCAATCTGCAGAAAACCCATTATCAGGTCAGCCAGCAGCAGTTGCGCTGGGCGATGCAGGCGCAGGAGAAGGTGGTGAAGGACCGCCTGCAGACCGACGCCACCGGTGAAAACAAGGCTCTGAACCTTGACGGCGACTGGCACCAGCCGCTGGAGACGCGGGGCGAAGATTACACGGTGGTCAGCCAGGTGGAAGACGCGCAGGACTGCTTTAACGTCAATAACCTGCTGGCCGCAGAGAAAATACCACAGGGGCAAAACGCGCCCGCCGTGCCGGAAAAACCGCGCAACGAGCAGATTGTTGAACAGATCCTGACGGAAAGCGGCATCAGCCACACTACGGCAGAAGAGGTGTATCAACAGCTGGTGGACTATCTCGATGGCGACGCGACGACGGCCAAAGACGGTGCAGAGAGCGATGCCTGGGCGGGCGTTGTGCCCGCCCGACAGCCCGCGAACCAGATGATGCGCACCATTGCGGAGATCAAACAGCTGCCCGCGTTCCCGGTAGCGGCATATCCGAAGGTGAGCAAGCTGCTCTGCGCGCTGCCGGACTCTGCCAGCAAGGTGGATGTGAACACCCTGAAACCGGAACAGGCCGCCTTACTGGCCGCTCTGTTCCCCGGAAAATTAACGGAAGATGATGCCGTTCGCCTGATTGATTCGCGTCCAGAAACCGGCTGGGAAAATATGGAAACCTTCAGCAAAGCGCTGGAGCAGACCTTCCCGCAGTTAAAAGACGATCTCCCGCAGGTGGCTGAGCTTCTCTCCATCAGCAGCCGGTATTTCCGCGTGAACTATACCGGCAATACCGATGAATTAACGCTTCGCGTGGTTAGCCAGCTTCAGGTCAATAACGAGGCCGGTGAGATCGTGACGTGGCAACGTCGTTACCGAATGATTGAATAAGAAAAGTAGATCGCTATGAAACAGGTACTTTTTGTTCGTCCCGATAACCGCGAGGGCGGGAAAATAATGGGGTGTGTCTCCGGCAGCCAGCAGGTTGAGACGCTGGAGAGCCTGGACGCGCTGGCGGACCACCCACTGGCGGCCCGTGTTTGTCTGCTGCTGCCCGCCAGCAGCATGATCTTCCGCCATTTTACGCTGCCGAAGAAAGTCGCCTCTCAGGCGACGGCATTCTCCTGGATGGCGGAAGAGACGCTGATTGGCGAGGTGGATAATCTCCACTGGACGGTGCTGAACAAAAAAGGCGCTGAGGTTGATGCGGTGGCGATAGACGCCGATCTGCTGCGCGGGTGGTTAAGCCGCTGTCAGGAGGCGGGGTTAAAAGTGATCCAGGTGCTGCCGGATGCCTGGCTGCTGCCCGTGACGGCTGGCGGAAGTACTCTTGTCGCTCAGGACGACGGCTACTGGCTACGTTTATCACCGCATGTTGCCAGCGAAATGGAAGCGAGCCTGCTGCCGCTTCTGATGCAGAAGGCCGGAGAGGGGGAGGTGTGCTGTTACGGCGAAGCGCCTGCTGGTGTGGACGTCGACATCGCCCAGCCCTGGCAGCATCCGTTGGTGCTGATCCAGTCGCAGTGGCAGGCCTGTCGCGTGAATCTGCTTCACGGTGAATTCAGCCTTAAGGCCGGTAAAGGGCGTGTCGCGAAAAGCATGAAAGCCGCAGTAGCGATTGCGGGCCTGCTGTCCGTTAGCCTGCTGCTGGGGCCGCGCATTGCGATGGCCTGGATGCTGGTGCAGCAGGAAAACCAGATACAGGAGGAGATCCTCCAGGTGTATAAGCACCATTTCCCCAGCATGCGTCACCAGACCAATATCAAATATCACTTTGGTCAGAACGTCAAAAAACAGAGTAAGGGGATCTTCCTTCAACTGGACGAGCTGGCGGCCGCCCGGCAGTCAGTGCCTGCGATGGAAATCGATCTTCTGGAATACGATGCGCAGCAAAACACGCTGACGCTGAGCGTCAGCGCGCAAAACCAGCCCGCGTTGCAGGCGTTTGTTAATCAGACCCGTGAGAATTTCGATTTTACCTTACAGCCTGTTTCAACCACCAAACCCTATACCGCCATGATCGCAGGGAAACATAAATGAAAGAGCGAATCGAGCAGCTGAAATCACGCTACCAGAACTACAGCGCCCGGGAGAAAGTTATTTTAAAACTCTGCATCGTTGCCCTGCTTGGGGCTGCGGTGTATTACGCAGGAGTCATCCCTTTGGATAATATGATTCAAAATAGTAAATCGACGCTTAAAAGACAAAAAGAGACGCTTAACTGGATGCGCAATGAAATTGATAAAAATCATCTTCAGGTTCAGTTAGTCAAAACGGATAATCCTCGCACGGTGGTCGAGAAAAGCGCCAATGAAATTAACCTGTCGCTGACGGACGTGCGCCAGGAGGGACAAATTTTATCGTTCGTGGTTAATCGGGTAAATGTTTATGAATTAAAAAACTGGCTGCGCGAAATTAATCAGACCTCCGGCGTCAGATTGCAAAAAATAAACCTCACGCCGGTTGACCATCTCAGCGATGTAAAAGCGCAGGTGCAGCTCACCTGGGCAAAAAACGCATGAATACCTTCTCGCTGATCCGGGAGGCCTGCCCGGTTAGTTTTCCGATAATGAGTGCGATCCTGGGCGGGATTATGGGTAGTTTTCTTGGTGTTGTTGCCGAGCGCCTGCCGGGGATCGTGATGGATGTAGAGGGAAGCGGCAATCTGCTCTTTCCTGCCTCGCACTGTCCGGTGTGCCAGCACACGCTTGCTGCATGGGAAAATATCCCCCTGGTCAGCTGGCTGTTATTACGGGGACGCTGCCACCAGTGCGGCACGACCATCCCGCTGCGGTTATTTTTGATCGAATTTTTCTCGGCGCTGTTTTTTGGCGTTACGGCCTGGTGCATGCCGGACGTTCAGGGGTTGTTTTCGCTGTGGTTACTCGCGCTGTTTTTACTGCCACTGGCGATGATCGACTGGCAGCATCAGCTTCTCCCGGACTGCCTGACCCAGCCGCTGTTGTGGGCAGGTCTCTTACTCCATGCATTTGACCACAGATTGCCGTTGCAGGACGCGCTGTTCGGTGCGGTAGCGGGCTATCTGTCGCTCTGGCTGCTCTACTGGGCCTTTCGCCTGCTGACCGGGCGGGAAGGGCTGGGCTACGGCGATTTTAAGCTGCTGGCGGCCTTAGGTGCCTGGTGCGGCTGGCAGGCGCTGCCTTCAATTGAACTTGCCGCAGCGTTGAGCGGTATCGCGGGCTATTTCGCGTTAAATAATTTAAATAAAAATAACCTCACTATTTCTTTCGGACCCTATCTGTCATTTGCTGGAATAGTCGTGTTTATTGGGCAGCAGTTTGCTTTCATATTTTAAATATACAGGTCAAGTTTTTTTATAAGTTTTTTTGACGGTGGAAGAGAAGGATGTCTCTTTGCGCTCAGTGTATCGTAAAAGATATAAGCTACACGGAATTTGGGCTTGTATCTTTTTATGGAGGAATACAACGCAGCAAAACGTTTTTTGTCACGGTTTTCAGGTTGGTTAAATACGCATTACGCAAATAGACTCCATGCTCTCAAGGAAGACATGGATTATTACGTTACGAATAAATTTATCAGGAAATAAAAAATGAAATTTATGAAGCCTAAATATCTGGCGCTTTTTGTTGCAGCCGCAACAAGCTCAGTATTTGCAGCGGCGCCGGGTACACCGTCAATTACATCAGGCAATGATAAGTTTGCGCTGGTAGAGGTGGATCAGGCGGCACAGGACTACAACAACCTCATCAAAGTGCATAAAGATGGCGTTGACGTGAAGGTGGAGTGGAACGTCTGGAGCGGCGATGCCCCAACGTCTGCAAAAGTTTTGCTGGACGGCAAGACCGTCTGGACCGGTGCGGGTAGTGCCGCAGGCTCTGCGACCTTTAAAGTGAAGAAAGGCGGACGCTATCAGGAGCAGGTTGAGCTGTGTAACGACAGCGGCTGCACCAAGAGCGCCAGCAAGCTGATCATCGTGGCGGACACCGACGGTAGCCACCTGCTTCCTCTGAACACCCCGCTGCTGGAAAACAACAAAGCGTTCGCGCAGCACACCGATAAAGTGGTTGGCGCTTACTTCCCTGAGTGGGGCGTGTACGACCGTAACTTCTCGGCAGACAAAATTCCTGTCGCGAACATTAACCACCTGCTGTACGGCTTCATTCCAATCTGTGGCGGCGACGGCATTAACGACAGCGCCAAATCCTCCGGCGCGCTGGAGTCTCTGAAACGCGCCTGTCAGGGCCGCCAGGACTACACCGTGGCGATCCACGACCCGTGGGCTGCGCTGCAAAAACCTCAGCAGGGCGTAAGCAACTGGGACGACCCGTACAAAGGCAACTACGGCCAGCTGATGGCGATGAAAAAAGCCCATCCTGATCTGAAAATCCTGCCATCCGTAGGCGGCTGGACTCTGTCTGACCCGTTCTATCAGATGGATAACAAAGTGCTGCGCGACCGCTTCGTTGCGTCCGTTAAAGACTTCCTGACCACCTGGAAAGTATTCGACGGTGTGGATATCGACTGGGAATTCCCGGGCGGCGGCGGTGAGAACGCCAAGCTGGGTAACCCGCAGACCGACAAAGCGACTTACACCGCGCTGATGCATGACCTGCGTCAGATGCTGAACGAGCTGTCTGCGGAAACTGGCCGTACCTACGAGCTGACCACGGCAATCGGTGCAGGTAAAGATAAGATCGAAGACGTGGACTACAACACCGCGCAGCAGTACATCGACCATATCTTCCTGATGAGCTACGACTTCTACGGTGCGTGGAGTAATACCGATTTGGGTCACCAGACCGCGCTGTACGGTGCGTCCTGGAAACCAGATACCAACTACACCACCGATAACGCAGTGAAAGAGATGCTGGCGCAGGGCGTTCAGCCTGGCAAGATCGTCGTCGGTGCGGGCATGTATGGCCGCGGCTGGACCGGCGTTCACGGTTACACGGGTGACAATCCATTCACCGGTACCGCGACGGGTCCAATCAAAGGGACATGGGAAAACGGTATTGTTGACTACCGTCAGATTGTAAACCAGATGCTGGGCAAACCAGGCTGGGAATACAAATACGACGAAGCAGCAGAAGCGCCGTACGTGTTCAACAAATCCACCGGTGAGCTGGTGACATACGATAACGCCCGTTCCGTCAATGCGAAAGGCAAATACGTGCTGAGCAAAAACCTGGGTGGTTTGTTCGCATGGTCTATCGAATCCGATAACGGCGATATCCTGAATGCCATGAACGAAAGCCTGCTGGGCGGCAGCTCTACGCCTGTTGAGCCGGTTGTAACCAACCATGCGCCGGTCGCTTCTGCAACCGACATGACGGTAACGGGCCCGGCGACTGTCACGCTCGACGGCTCAGCCTCCAGCGACCAGGACGGCGATGCGCTGACCTATAAATGGACGCAGGTTTCCGGCGCCACCGTGACCCTGGCGAACAGCACCAAAGCGAAAGCCAGCTTCAGCGTACCGGCCGTGACCAGCGATCAGAACCTGGTGTTCCGCCTGACCGTGACCGACGCGAAAGGGTTGAGCAACGCTATCGACGTACAGGTAGTGAACAAAGCGCCTAAGGCCAACCAGGCTCCGGTGATCAATGCCATGGAATCCGTTACCGTTGAATCCGGTGAAGCGATTTCTCTGCATGCACAAGCCTCCGATCCTGATGGCGATGCGCTGACCTACAGCTGGAGCGTACCGGCTGATATGAACGCAACGGGTACCGATACTGCTAACGTTCGCATCACTGCGCCAGAGGTGAACAATACCTCTTCTTACACGCTGAGCGTTGTTGTGACGGATGGTAAAACCAGCGTGCAGTCTAACGTGCAGGTAACTGTGAATCCAAAACCGGCTGACGTAACGCCACCGGCTGATGAGGTGACCCCTCCGGCTGACGATGTGACCCCACCAGCTGATGATGTGACTCCGCCATCTGACGAAGGTTCTGCAACCGGTAGCTGCGACGCGCCTGTCGATGCTAACGCCAGCAAATATGCTGCCTGGGATGCCAGCAAAATCTACAACAATGGCGATACCGTAAGCTTCGACCATCTGGTGTGGAAAGCGAAGTACTGGACGCAGGGCAACCAGCCTGGCTTCGGTGTGGATGCATGGGAACTGGTGAGCAACGTGAAGATGAACTGGCGTTCTGACCTGGTCTATAACGGCGGTGATACCACCACTTACCAGGGCAGCGTTTACCGTGCCAAATGGTGGACCCGTGGTGATAACCCGGCTAACAGCGATGTATGGGTAAAAGAAGGCGCAGCAACAGACTGCAAATAATCTAGCCCAATAAATGCTCCCCCCTTATTGGGGGGAGCAATTCAAACTTCATTTTACAGGATGTTGGCCAGGAGAAATAACCGAAAATGTCAGCAGGTAAAAATGAAAAAGTTCATCTTGTTATTATTGATAATAAGCCACGGCGCACTGGCAAACTGTTGGAATAACGCCGCGCACTATTATCATGTCGATCCTTATTTGCTGTACGCCATCGCTAACGTTGAATCGGGGATGAACCCGTATGCGGTAGGGCAAAATCATGATGGCACACGCGATGTCGGATTAATGCAAATAAACAGCTCACACTTTACGGAGCTTGAGAGAAAAGGCATTGATGAGTATCGGTTGATGGCCGAACCCTGTACCTCAATTATGGTGGGAGCGTCGATTCTCTCAAACATGATTAAGGTCTACGGCTATAACTGGGAAGCAGTAGGGGCTTATAACGCCGGATTAAAAAGAGAGAACTATCCGCAGCGTATGATGTATGCCCACAAAGTCTGGAAAAAATATCAGGAATTGAAATTAGCAGCGCGTTATTAACGTTTTTTATTTTTGAAGAATTCCTTTTGGTGTTCTTCGAAAAGTGAAAACAGCTGTCTGTGGTTTATTTATTAATGGATTAATACATAAACCGGGATTCTTTTTTTAATCTTAACGAAACAGGAATATTGAAATGAACAAAAGGACGTTACTGAGTGTACTTGTTGCTGGTGCTTGCGTTGCACCTTTTATGGCGCAGGCTGCCTCTTTGCAGGCGACCACCGGCGAGCCGTACACCATGAAAGCCAGCGATCTGGCGAAGAAAGAGCAGGAGCTCACTAACTTCCCGCTGATGACCTCCGTTAAAGAGACGATTCAGACCCTTGATAACGCGCAGGTCGAAATGATTGAGCCAGGCCGTGCGGCGAACCCGGACAACGTTAAGCGCGTGGAAGGGATCGTGAAGGCCAGCGACTGGGATTATCTCTTCCCGCTGCGCGCTCAGGCCTATACCTACAGCAACTTCCTGAAAGCCGTAGGTAAATTCCCGGCGCTGTGTAAGACCTATAACGACGGTCGCGACAGCGATGCGATTTGCCGCAAAGAGCTGGCCACCATGTTTGCCCACTTTGCCCAGGAAACCGGCGGCCACGAAAGCTGGCGTCCGGAAGCCGAGTGGCGTCAGGCGCTGGTCCACGTGCGTGAAATGGGCTGGAGCGAAGGGCAGAAGGGCGGCTATAACGGCGAATGTGACCCGAAAGTATGGCAGGGCCAGACCTGGCCGTGCGGTAAGGATAAAGACGGCGACTTCCTGAGCTACTTCGGTCGCGGCGCGAAGCAGCTGTCCTACAACTACAACTACGGTCCGTTCTCCGAAGCAATGTACGGCGACGTGCGTACCCTGCTGGATAAACCTGAGCTGGTGGCGGATACCTGGCTGAACCTGGCGAGCGCGATCTTCTTCTTCGCCTACCCGCAGCCGCCAAAACCAAGCATGCTGCAGGTTATCGACGGCACGTGGCAGCCGAACGATCATGATAAAGCCAACGGTCTGGTCCCTGGCTTCGGTGTGACCACCCAGATCATCAACGGCGGCGTAGAGTGCGGCGGCCCGACTGAAATTGCTCAGTCTCAGAACCGTATCAAGTACTACAAAGAGTTCGCGAACTACCTGAAAGTGCCTGTTCCGGCCAATGAAGTGCTGGGCTGCGCCAACATGAAGCAGTTCGACGAATACGGTGCCGGCGCCCTGAAGATCTACTGGGAGCAGGACTGGGGATGGAGCGCGGATACGCCAGACGGTAAGACCTACTCGTGCCAGCTCGTGGGCTACCAGACGCCGTTCAGCGCGTTCAAAGACGGCGACTATACCAAGTGCGTGCAGAAGTTCTATAACGTCAATATCGTGAACGATGACGGCTCTGCCGTAACGCCGGACGAAACCCCGGTAACGCCAGCGCCAACGCCTTCAGAAGATGAAACGCCGGCACCAGCTCCAGCGCCAACGCCGGATGAAACCCCGGCTGAACCTGTTGCGGTGAACCACGCGCCGGTTGCGCAGATTGCGGGTCCAATCGGTGCCGTTGAAGCGGGCGCACAGGTTTCTCTGAGCGCGGAAGGCTCTACCGACGCGGACGGCAACAAGCTGACCTACACCTGGCATTCTCAGGATGGCCAGACTGTGACCGGCGAAGATAAAGCGGTGGTGACCTTCAAGGCGCCTGAGTCCGCAACGGCGCAGCAGATTGAAATCAGCCTGACCGTCAGCGATGGCGAGCTGAGCAATACCACCACTTACCTGCTGAACGTGAAAGCGAAAGCGGCAACGCCATCAGGTGACGAAGGTGCTTACCAGGCGTGGAGCGCGAACAGCAAGTACAACGCAGGTGATATCGTGAACAACCACGGTAAACTGTTCCAGTGCAAACCGTTCCCGTACAGCGGCTGGTGTAACAACTCCCCGGCATACTATGAACCAGGCGCAGGTCTGGCATGGGCTGATGCCTGGACGGCTCTGTAAAAGCAAACGGCAACCGAAAGGTTGCCGTTTTAGTATTTGCACTTTCCCCTCTCCCCGGAGGCGCGAGGGGATGTAGGCCCGGTAAGGCGAAGCCGCCACCGGGCAAAAAGGCTAGCGGTGCAACTTCCCGTGATCCCGTAACCACGCCGCCGTGCGCACAATGCCTTCATCCAGCGTCACAATCGGCTTATACCCCAGCTCAGTCTCCGCGCGCGTGATATCCAGCGTAAAATCAAAGTTAAGCTTCGATACGCCGTAGTGCGTCAGCGCGGGCTCTTTGGCGGATTTACTGCCAAAACGCTCCATGCTGCGGGCGATCATGTCCAGCATCGGGTAGGGCACGGAACGGATACGGCAGTCGATCTGCAGTTCATCAATCAGCCGCTGCACAATGCTGCGCAACGTGCACGGTTCACCGTTGGTGATGTTATAGGCGCGACCGGAGATAAGCTTATCGCAGTCCGGCTGGCTTGCCAGCCACATGGCGTGGACGGCATTTTCGTAATAGGTCATGTCCACCAGCGCATCGCCGCCGCGCGGCAGCAGCACGCTGCCGTAGTGGTGCATCATCTGCGCCAGACGCGGAATAAACACTTTGTCGTGCGGTCCGAAGAGGCTTTGCGGGCGCAGGACGGTAAAACGGGTATGCGGGTTTGACTGCGCCAGCAGGTCGATCACCTCTTCGCTGGCCGCCTTGCTGCGGGCAAACTCGCAGGCAAAGCGAGCAGGGCGGAAATCTTCCTGCACGTCGCGATGGTGGTGATAATCAAAATAGAGCGACGGGGAGGAGATATGGATAAAGTTACGCACGCCCCAGGCGACGGCCCATTCGCCCAGACGACGCGTGGCGCGCACGTTGGCGAGATCGAAGGCTTCCTGGGTTCCCCACGGGGAGGTAAAACTGGAGCAGTGCCACAGCGTGTCGATACCGGCGAGCATCACCTTCGCCTGCGAGGAGACCAGCTCCGTCAGGTCGGCATGGACGAACTCCGCGCCCATTTTTTGCAGCAGTTTCCCCATCGCTTCGTTGCGACCGGTGGCCCTGACGCTGATGCCCTTGTTGCGCAGAAATTCGACCGCATTTCGGCCTAAGCCGCTGGTCGCCCCGGTAACCAGTACCTTCATATCAATCCACTGTGTTGAAAAGAATTTCGTGCGCATTCTTTCGTGAATTACGATGTGTTGCAATGGGAAAGGTGAAAGAAAGAGGGTTTTATTAACTTATTTTCGTCTTTTGTTCTGCCAGTTGCGCAATGCGTTTTGCCATACCCCGGAAGATAAACAGATGGGCGGGGATCATAAACAGCCAGTAGAACAGACCCGGCATCCCGTGTGGGTGCCACCAGGCGCGAACGTCCAGTTCCCGATGGTCGCCTTTGTCCTTGAGCGTAAAGCAGAGCCGCCCCAGCCCCGGCGCCTTCATGCCGAACAGTAGCGCCAGCTGTTTTTCCGGCTCGACGACGATCACCTTCCAGCTGTCGACCGCATCGCCTGGCTTAAGATACGGATGCGCCGGGCGGCCTTTCGCCAGCCGGTGACCGACCAGCAGATCCATCGCACCGCGCGTCTGCCAGAGGATATTGCCGAAGAAATAGCGCTCTTTGCCGCCGATCTGGTTCACCACCTCCCACAGCGCGTGAAGGCTGGAAGAGGTTTTTACCGTGCAGCCCGCCTGTTTCGGGTAATAGCCGTACTCGGGGCGCCAGCGGGCAAAGGCCTGCGCGTCGTAGCCCCAGTCGCTGGAGTTCACCAGCTTCTCTTCTTCTTTCAGCGTATGGCGCACCGCGTCGTCAAAGCGGATCAACGCCTGGGGGATCAATGCGCGTAGCGCGCGATCGTCTGCCAGCAAATCGTGCTTTAGCCCCTGGATCAGTGCTTTGGCAGTCGTCGGGGGAACCGAGGTGATCACATTCAAAAACCACACCGATATCCAGCGGGTCGGGAAGGGAATGGGGATCAGCCAGCGGCGGCGTCCGCTGACGCGCATGAAATGTTCGAACTGCTCCTGATAGCTCAGCACTTCCGGGCCTGCCGCCTCCAGCACGCGGTGTTGCTCTGCCGGGTGATCCAGCAGGGCCACCAGATAGTGGAGCAAATTCTCCAGCGCAATCGGCGTGGTGCGCGAGCGCACCCAGCGCGGCGGGGTCAGCACCGGCAGGTTGTAGACCATATCGCGCATTACTTCGAAGGCGGCGGAACCCGCGCCGACGATGATCCCGGCGCGCAGTTCGGTGACGGGAATATTCGCCCCGCGCAGCGTGTCTGCCGTCAGCTGGCGGGCGCGCAGATGGTCGGACTGCTCGTGTTCGGGTGCCTGGAGCGAGCTTAAAAAAATCACCTGCTTAACCGGGGTTTGCAGCAGGGCATCGCGGACGTTCATCGCCACCTGACGCTCGTGGGCGATAAAATCCCCGCCTTCGCCCATGCTGTGGACCAGGTAGTAAAGCGTGTCGACCCCTTCCAGCAGCGCGGGGAGTTCCTTCGGCCAGTTGAGATCGACGTTGTGACAGGTCACGCCAGGCAAACCAAGCTTTTGCAGGCGCTCGGTATTGCGTGCCGCTGCCCGCACCTGATGCCCCTGCTGGCTTAATGCAGTAGTGAGGTGCTGACCGATATATCCGCTGGCGCCAAGCACCAGAATACGTTGCGGCACGTGATGCTCCTTAACCCTGTAAAAACGCCTGCCAGTGTTTTACCACGTCCGCCAGCTGTTCGCGGCTTACGTCGAGATGCATCACCAGGCGCACGACCGGGGAGGCGTTGATCAGCACGCCACGCGCTTTCATAAATTCACCCAGCGCAGCGGCGTGCTCGTCGCCCACGCGCACAAAAAGCATGTTGGTGTCGTGACGCATCACGTCCGCGCCGATCTCGCGCAGCTGCGTTGCCATCCACGCGGCGTTGTCATGATCGTCCTTGAGGCGCGCCACGTTATTTTTTAACGCGTACAGTCCCGCAGCCGCCAGAATGCCCGCCTGACGCATGCCGCCGCCGGTCATTTTACGCCAGCGGTTGGCGCGCTTGATGTAGTCTGCGCTGCCGACCAGCAGCGAACCCACCGGCGTGCCCAGCCCTTTTGAGAGGCAAATGGTGAACGAGTCGCAATATTGCGTTATCTCTTTCAGCTCGCAGCCATACTCCACCACGGCGTTAAAGATGCGCGCGCCGTCGACGTGCAGGCCGAGGTTGCGCTCGCGGGTAAACGCCCACGCCGCTTTCAGGTATTCGCGAGGCAGCACTTTACCGTTGTGGGTGTTTTCGAGGCTGAGCAGCCGGGTGCGGGCGAAGTGAATATCGTCAGCTTTGATTTTTGCCGCGACTTTATCCAGCGGCAGGGAGCCGTCCGGCGCGGCGTCAATCGGCTGCGGCTGGATGCTGCCAAGCACCGCCGCGCCGCCAGCTTCGTACAGGTAGTTATGCGCACCCTGGCCGACGATATACTCTTCGCCGCGCTCGCAGTGGCTGAGCAGTGCCACCAGGTTAGCCTGCGTGCCGGTCGGCAGGAACAACGCGGCCTCCTTGCCGCTCAGCTCTGCCGCATAGCGCTGCAGTTCGTTGACCGTCGGGTCATCGCCGTAGACGTCGTCCCCGACCGGGGCGGCCATCATCTCTTCGAGCATGGCGCGGCTCGGGCGGGTAACGGTATCACTACGCAAATCAATCATTTCACATCCCTTTATTTTAAGAGGTCATGCGAAACGTTTTACCTGAGCCAGTTGGTTTTTGCCAGTTCGATCACTTCGTCACCGCGCCCGCTGATGATGGCGCGCAGCATGTAGAGGCTAAAACCTTTGGCCTGTTCCAGCTTGATCTGCGGCGGGATCGCCAGCTCTTCTTTGGCGACGACGACGTCAACCAGTACCGGACCGTCGATGGAGAAGGCGCGCTGCAGGGCTTCATCCACCTCTGAGGCTTTCTCCACGCGGATGCCGGTGATGCCGCACGCTTCGGCGATGCGGGCAAAGTTGGTGTCGTGCAGCTCGGTGCCATCTGTCAGATAGCCGCCGGCCTTCATCTCCATCGCCACGAAGCCCAGCACGCTGTTGTTAAAGACTACGATTTTCAGCGGAAGCTTCATCTGCACCACCGACAGGAAATCCCCCATCAGCATGCTGAACCCGCCGTCGCCGCACATCGCCACGACCTGACGCTCCGGTGCCGTCGCTTTTGCCCCCAGCGCCTGCGGCATGGCGTTGGCCATCGAGCCGTGGTTGAACGAGCCGAGCAGGCGACGTTTGCCGTTCATCTTCAGGTAGCGCGCCGCCCAGACGGTGGGCGTGCCGACGTCGCAGGTAAAAATAGCGTCGTCGTCCGCAAAATGGCTGATCTGCTGCGCCAGATACTGCGGATGAATGGCTTTGTCGCTCGGTTTGGCGAGGTCGTCCAGCCCCTTGCGCGCGTCGCGGTAGTCGCTCAACGCCTTATCAAGGAATTTGCGGTCGGTTTTCTCTTCCAGCAGCGGCAGCAGGGCGGCAAGGGTGGATTTAATATCGCCGATAAGCGCCATATCGACCTTGCTGTGCGCGCCGATGCTGGCCGGGTTGATATCAATCTGAATGATTTTGGCATCCGTCGGATAGAACGCGCGGTACGGGAACTGGGTGCCGAGCAGGATCAGCGTGTCGGCGTTCATCATGGTGTGGAAGCCGGAAGAAAAACCGATCAGCCCGGTCATGCCCACATCGTACGGGTTATCGTATTCGACGTGCTCTTTGCCGCGCAGGGCGTGGACGATGGGCGCTTTGAGCTTACCGGCGAACTCAAGTAACTCTTTATGCGCGCCCGCGCAGCCGCTGCCGCACATCAGGGCGATATTGCTGGAGTAGCGCAGCAGCTGCGCCAGCTTTTTCAGCTCCTCTTCGGCTGGCGTTACCACCGGCTGCGGAGCGTGATACCAGTGGGTACTGGCCCCTTCAGGCGCAGCCTTGAGCGCCACGTCTCCCGGGATAACGACCACGGAAACGCCACGGTTTAGTACGGCTTTGCGCATGGCGATCGCCAGCACCTGCGGGATCTGCTCCGGGGATGAAACCAGCTCACAGTAGTGGCTGCATTCACGGAACAGCTCCTGCGGATGCGTCTCCTGAAAATAGCCGCTGCCGATTTCGGAAGAGGGGATATGGGCGGCAATCGCCAGCACCGGCACGTGGTTACGGTGGCAGTCGAACAGGCCGTTGATCAGATGCAGGTTGCCAGGCCCGCACGAGCCTGCACACACGGCCAGTTCTCCTGTGAGCTGCGCTTCGGCACCGGCGGCGAAGGCAGCGACCTCCTCATGACGGGTCGGCATCCATTCGATGGTTTTCATCTTGTTCAGGCTGTCGCTGAGCCCGTTCAGGGAATCGCCGGTCACGCCCCAGATACGTTTTATGCCAGCCTGTTCGAGCGTTTTCGCTATATATGCAGCCACGGTTTGTTTCATGGTTGTCCGTCTCCTTTTTGTGATATCGCTTACAAGCTTAGAAGAAAGTCACTGTATTGCCCGTCAAATCCCCCCATTTAAAAGGTGCTTTTCACGCGCCACGCTTCGGCATAATCTGGTAATGCCTCAGTGAAAACAGGAATCATTTCAAATGGTTAAAACATTGTTAATTGCTGTTAATGAAAAGCTATCGTGCGACGATCTTGGCAAACTCTTGTTACGACTTGCCGTCGGTGGGCTGATGCTTTTTCACGGTTTGCATAAGCTGTTTGGTGGGGTGGGCTTTATCAGCGGCATGCTGGTAGAGAAAGGGCTGCCGGGATTTATTGCCTACGGCGTGTTGATTGGCGAAGTGGTGGCACCGATCCTGATTATTGTCGGGCTCTTTACGCGCCCGGCCGCGCTGGTGCTGGCGTTTACGATGATCGTGGCATGGCTGATGGTGGGAATGGGTGAAACGTTCGCGCTCGATAAGGTTGGGGCATGGGCGATTGAAAGTCTGGTGTACTTCTTTGTTGGCTCGCTGGCGGTGGCGTGTTTAGGTGCAGGGCGGTTTGCGTTAGGGAAAGCGCCTGCGTGGCAATAAAGCTGGGTGCTAAAAATATAAGGGTCTCTGGACCCTTTTTTATTGGTGGTTTTTAAGTGTTTGATTTTATTAAGCGGAATTATTTGTGATGAAAAAAGGGTTTAAGGGGTATTTTTTAGGGGAATTCTTTATCTGACAAGGTGATAGGTGTAGATTGTTCCAGTTTACTGCCGTACAGGCAGCTTAGAAATGAATTGGGATTTACGGGCCATTCAGGTTGTCGTTCACTGCCGTACAGGCAGCATGCACAACGTAGGCCGGGTAAACGCAGTGCCACCCGGCAAAAAAGCCCGGTGGCGCTAGCGCTTACCGGGCCTACGATCGAACGTTTATTGCTTATGCGAGGACCAAATCCCCCTGCGGATGGCACGAGCACGCCAGCACGTAACCCTCGGCAATTTCCGCGTCGGACAGCGTCATGGTGCTGGTGACGGTATATTCCCCGGAAACCACTTTCGTTTTACAGCAGCCGCACACGCCCGCACGGCAGGCCGCGACTACCGGCACCTTGTTGCTTTCCAGCGCTTCCAGCAGCGTGGTGCCCACGCGGCCAAAGAAGGTCTGTGCGGGCTGCAGTTTGGTGAACTGAATCCCGCTGGTTGCCGCTTCCGCCACCGGCGTGAAGAACTGCTCTTTGAAGAAGCGGGTCACGCCAAGCGCTCTAACTTCTTTCTCCACGATATCCATGTACGGCGCCGGGCCGCAGGTCATCACGGTACGGTTCGCAATATCCGGCACGCTTTGCAGCAACTCGCGGCTCAGGCGACCGGGCACAAAACCGTGGGTCGCGTTGTGTTCCGCCACCAGCGTCACCGGATAATCACGCCACTCATCGGCAAAAATCACATCTTCCGGAGAGCGCACGCTGAAGATTGTCTG
This sequence comes from Enterobacter cloacae complex sp. I3, assembly GCF_014896175.1. Taxonomy (NCBI): domain Bacteria; kingdom Pseudomonadati; phylum Pseudomonadota; class Gammaproteobacteria; order Enterobacterales; family Enterobacteriaceae; genus Enterobacter; species Enterobacter cloacae complex sp. I3. The sequence continues at coordinate 38,939 of NZ_JADBQZ010000005.1, read as the reverse complement.
CACGTCGGCCTGCGGGCGGTTCTTCGCCAGCCAGCGGCGCATCGACATGATCGGCGTTACGCCACAGCCCGCCGCCAGCAGAAGGAATTTATCGTCTGCCTTGTCGTCACAGGTGAAATCCCCCTGCGCGTCAGACAGCCAGATGTAATCTCCGCGCTTCACGTCACGGGTCAGCCACTGGGAGCCTGCACCGTCATCAATGCGGCGGATAGTGAGCGTAATGTACTCGCTCACGCCCGGCGTGGAGGAGATCGTATAGGCGCGAAGCGTGTCCGCCGAGTTGCGAACGCTGACCAGCGCATACTGGCCCGCACGGTACGGATAGTAGTCGTGGCAGAGCAGCGACAGCGTCCACACATCCGGCGTCTCCTGATGGATGTGATGAACCTGCATCCGCCACGGACATTGTGAGGTTGGCATGGTCATGAATCGCTCCTTACGCGCTCAGCAGTTGCTTCATATCATCTTCAACATTGGTCACGGAACGCAGACCGAATTTCTCGTTCAGCACCGCCAGCAGGTCCGGCGTCAGGAAGCCTGGCGCCGTCGGGCCGGTCACGATGTTGGTTACGCCCAAAGAGAGCAGGGTCAGCAGGATGACAATCGCTTTCTGCTCGAACCAGGAGAGCACCAGGGACAGCGGCAGATCGTTGACGCCGCAGCCGAGTTTTTCCGCCAGCGTGACCGCCAGAATGATGGCCGAGTAAGCATCATTGCACTGGCCTGCATCAATCAGGCGCGGCAGGCCTTCGATGTTGCCGAAGTCCAGCTTGTTGAAACGGTATTTACCGCACGCCAGGGTCAGGATCAGGCAATCATCCGGCACGCTGGTGGCGAAATCGGTGAAGTAGTTACGCTCGCCGCGCGCGCCGTCGCATCCCCCAACGAGGAAGATGTGGCGCAGCTTTTCACGGCTGACGAGGTCAATCAGAGAATCTGCCGCACCCAGCAGCGTTTCGCGACCGAAGCCAACGGTGATCAGATGTTCGATTTCGCTGTACGGGAAGCCCGCCATCTGCTGCGCCTGCTCGATAACCGGACCGAAATCGTCGCCTTCAAGGTGGCTCACGCCCGGCCAGCCGACGATGCTGCGGGTCCAGATGCGGTCGTCATACGCGCCCACGGTAGGGTCGATGATGCAGTTTGAGGTCATCACGATAGGGCCAGGGAAGCGGGCGAACTCTACCTGCTGATTTTGCCAGCCGCTGCCGTAGTTACCCACCAGATGCTTGAACTTGCGCAGTTCCGGGTAGCCGTGGGCGGGCAGCATTTCGCCGTGGGTATAGACGTTAACGCCGGTGCCTTCGGTCTGCTTCAGCAGGTTGTAGAGATCTTTCAGGTCGTGGCCGGAAATCAGGATGCATTTGCCTTCGGTCGCTTTGACGTTGACCTGCGTCGGGGTCGGATGACCGTAAGTGCTGGTTTCACCGGCATCCAGAATGCTCATGACCTTGAAGTTCATCTGGCCGATTTCCATTGCGCACTCGAGCAGGGCGTTCATGTCGGAAGGCCAGGTGCCGAGCCACGCCATAATTTTGTGGTACTGGGCGTAAATGTCGTTATCTGACTTCCCGAGAACGTGCGCGTGTTCCATATAGGCCGCTGCACCTTTCAGGCCGTACAGGCACAGCAGACGCAGGCCAAGGATGTTCTCGCCAATCGCCGCTTTGTCCTTATTAGGGGTAAATTCTGCGGCCTGGCGCTGTAGCTCGCCCAGGTCGTCGCTCACCAGCTGAAGCTCCGCCATTGGGTTGTCCACGCGGGCACTGGTATCGGCATTCAGGCACTGCGCTTTCAAAGCTTCGCGCAGGGCAATCGCTTCGCGGGCATAGCCGACGATGCGCGGAGAATCGAAGTTGACGTTAGTCAGCGTGGAGAAAAACGCGCGCGGCGCGAAGCTGTCGACGTAATGGTCGACGATGCCGTATTCACGGGCTTTGAAGGCCCAGGCGGAAAGACCATGCAGGGCGGCTATCAGCAGATCCTGCAGGTCTGATGTTTCTGCGGTTTTACCGCACATACCCTGCGCGTAAGAGCAGCCGTTGCCTGCCGGGGTACGGATGGTTTGTTCACATTGCACACAAAACATAATCACACCTGTAAAAGTTATATTTAATATACATGTTTAAGGGTATGCCTGTGCCAGAACGGTGAAAAGAGCTTTCTGCGACAAAATAGAGGGAGATTGATTTAGCGCAATTTTGGCGGCAGGAGCCCTACCGCCACAGAGATATCAGGCAGAGAAAAACGCCATCAGGACGGGAACCAGCAGGCTCAAAATAAAGCCGTGAACGATGGCTGCGGGCACCATCTCCAGCCCGCCAGAACGCTGGAGGACCGGCAGGGTAAAGTCCATCGACGTGGCGCCGCACAGGCCCAGTGCCGTCGAGCGGCTGCGGCGAACCAGACCCGGGATCAGCATGATGGCAATCAGCTCTCGAGCCAGATCGTTAAAGAAGGCAGCGCTGCCGATCACCGGGCCGAAGGATTCGGTCAGCAGAATACCGGAGAGGGAGTACCAGCCAAACCCGGAGGCCATCGCCAGGCCGGTTTTCAGCGGCAGATCGAGAATAAAGGCATTAATCACGCCCGCGACCATTGAGCTGACGACAACCATAACGGCAACGATCATTCCCCGACGGTTCAGGACGATCTGTTTCAGCGTCATACCATTATTTCGCAGCTGAATACCAATCAGGAACAGCAGGAAGGTCAGGGTATATTCGCTGGCGTCCGTCGCGTGCTGCAAAAATGTCCATCCGGTAAGGCCCAGAAGAAATCCAAGCACCACGACGCCGCAGAGCTTTAATGATTCCAGCGCCATTGCAATTCGGGAGGGAAGCTTTTCCTGGTGGTGATTATTTTTCCACGGAATAGTGCGTTCCAGCCACAGCAGGGCGGCAATATTGCACAGCAAAATAACCACCACGGTGACCGCAGAATAATGCAGGATGGAAAGTAAATTTGTCGCCAGATTATCCAGGAAGGCCAGGCTTATCCCCATAAAGAACAGAATGACGTAAACAATCCAGCTGAGAAAACGGTTAATAAGCTTTAAGGCCGATTCATGACGCAGCGGAATAAGATAGCCCACAATCAGGGGCAGCAGAATAATGAGGAGTCCTGAAAACATGAACAGCCGGTCCTTTTGAGTTTCTGTTAAGCGCCAGAGACACTACCCAATAAAGGCTGTCAGGTAAAGGAGCAATAAAAAAGCCGGGTGGCGGCTGCGCCTTACCCGGCTTGTGTCTATGTGGGGGGGCGGCCTGTTGCCCTCACCCCGGCCCTCTCCCACGGGGAGAGGGAGGGAAAGATTAATCGCGTTTTTCCAGCAGAGTGCGGTACAGCACGCCGCCCAGAATACCGCCGACGATCGGCATCACCCAGAACAGCCACAGCTGCTCAAGCGCCCAGCCGCCCTGGAAAATGGCGACGGCGGTGCTGCGCGCCGGGTTAACGGAGGTGTTGGTCACCGGAATGGAGATCAGGTGGATCAGCGTCAGCGCCAGACCAATGGCGATGGGCGCGAAGCCTGCAGGCGCGTGTTTGTCGGTTGCACCGTGGATCACCAACAGGAAGCCTGCGGTCAGTACAATTTCAATTACAATGGCAGAAAGCATGGAATAACCGCCCGGAGAGTGTTCGCCGAAGCCGTTAGAGGCGAAGCCGCTGGCCGCCGCGTCAAAACCTGCTTTACCGCTGGCAATGACGTACAGCACGCCCGCCGCAATAATACCACCAACCACCTGCGCCACGATGTAGCCAATAACCTCTTTCGCCGGGAAACGCCCGCCCGCCCATAAGCCTAATGTCACCGCCGGGTTAAAATGACCGCCGGAAATATGCCCCACGGCGAAAGCCATGGTTAATACGGTTAAGCCAAAGGCCAGCGCGACGCCGACAAAACCAATACCTAATTCCGGGAATGCTGCTGCCAGAACGGCGCTACCGCAGCCACCAAATACCAGCCAGAATGTACCAAAGCATTCTGCTGCCAATTTTCTAAACATAACCACCTCAAAATAATTTTCCACGCGTTTTCCCGCGCGCGGGATATATCGCCATAAAGGGATGACGACTCAAAGAGCCCGTATTTTAAAAACCAACAACATCCCTTCGCCACTTAAATAAATTCGGTTAATTTGATTTAAGGCAATGTGATGTCAATCCTTGTTCAAATCAGCGGTAAATAGAGCATAGTTCAAATCCCGCAAGGGTGAATGTTCTGCTGTCGTGCCAGGGTTCCTGCCGCTATACTGCTGATAACTTAAAGGAAAAAGTGATCATTTCGCGGGGGATTTATGCTTCTCGAACGTGTGGAAATTGTCGGGTTTCGCGGTATTAACCGCCTGTCGCTGCAGCTGGAGCAGAACAACGTCCTGATCGGCGAGAACGCGTGGGGTAAGTCCAGCCTGCTTGATGCGCTGACGCTGCTGCTTTCACCCGAAGACAAGCTGTATCACTTCGTCCACGATGATTTCTGGTTCCCGCCCGGCGATATCGCGGGCCGCGAGAAGCACCTGCATATCATCCTGACGTTCCGTGAATCTGAACCCGGCCGTCACCGCGTGCGTCGCTTCCGCCCGCTGTCGCCCTGCTGGGTGCCCTGCGACGACGGTTTCCACCGGATTTTCTATCGGCTGGAAGGTGAGATGGCGGAAAACGAGGGGGTACTGACCCTGCGTGAATTCCTCGATGAGAAAGCCAACCCGATTCCGCTGGAGAATATCGACGATCTGGCGCGTCACCTTATCCGCCTGACGCCGGTGTTACGCCTGCGCGATGCGCGCTTTATGCGCCGTATTCGTAACGGCACCGTACCGAATATGCCGGAGGTGGAAGTCACCGCCCGCGAGCTGGATTTCCTGGCGCGAGAGCTGGTGTCGCGTCCGCAAAACCTCACCGATGGTCAAATTCGTCAGGGGCTGTCGGCGATGGTGCAACTGCTGGAGCACTATTTTTCCGAGCAGGGCACCTCGGAGTCGCGCCATCGTTTGATGCGCCGCCGTTCTCATGATGAACAGCGCAGCTGGCGCTATCTCGACATCATCAACCGGATGATCGACCGGCCCGGCGGGCGTACCCATCGGGTGATTTTGCTGGGGCTGTTTTCAACGCTTCTGCAGGCGAAGGGCACCGTGCGTCTTGACCGGGATGCCCGCCCGCTGCTGCTGGTGGAAGATCCGGAAACGCGCCTGCACCCCATCATGCTCTCCGTGGCGTGGCACCTGCTGAATCTGCTGCCGCTCCAGCGGATTACCACCACCAACTCCGGTGAGCTGCTATCGCTGACGCCGGTGGAGCACATTTGCCGTCTGGTGCGCGAGTCCTCCCGCGTATCCGCGTACCGCCTCGGGCCCGGCGGGATGAACGCCGAAGACGGGCGGCGAATCGCGTTTCATATACGCTTTAATCGCGCCTCGTCGCTCTTCGCCCGCTGCTGGCTGCTGGTGGAGGGGGAAACGGAGACCTGGGTCATCAACGAACTGGCGCGCCAGTGCGGCCACCATTTTGATGCCGAAGGTATTAAGGTGATCGAATTTGCCCAGTCGGGATTAAAACCGCTGATAAAATTTGCCCGCCGAATGGGAATTGAATGGCATGTGCTGGTGGACGGCGACGAAGCGGGGAAAAAATATGCCTCAACCGTGCGCAGCCTGCTGAACAACGAGCGGGAAGAAGAACGGGATCATTTAACGATGCTGCCCGCGATGGACATGGAGCATTTTATGTACCGTCAGGGCTTTGACGACGTATTCCACCGCATTGCGATGGTGCCGGTCGACGTCCCGATGAACATGCGGCGCGTGATCGCCAAAGCTATTCACCGTTCGTCGAAACCGGACTTAGCCATTGAAGTGGCGACGGAAGCGGGAAGGCGGGGCGTAGAGGCGGTTCCGACCCTGCTGCGGAAAATGTTCTCCCGCGTGCTGTGGCTGGCACGCGGAAGGGCGGATTAACGTTCGGTCGCCTGTTTCACCTGCTGAATCAGGCTATCCAGCAGCGCGTAGCGGCGACGGTATTCGGCGCGTTTTTTGCTCGCGATCTCTTCTACGGGTTTACGCGGCATGGCAAGCGGCAGCATAAAGTGGCCGCTCTCCTGTTTTTCCCCACCGAGGGAACTCCAGAAGCCGTCGTAATCGGCCAGCAGTTTTCCCTCTTTTTTCTTGCGGTAGCGCCAGCTGCGATAAATATGGGTGGCATTACTGACGGCAACAATCTGCGCGACCGGGAATGCGGCTCCGAACGTCATGGCGGCTTCAACCAGCAGGCGTTTCGGGAACAGACCGTGGCAGGCCTTCGTCGCTTTCTGGATCAGCTCATGGGGAACATGCGCTTTCGCCCCCTGCAAACCGCCGATGAACAGCGTCGATTTTCCTTCAAACTGGCAGAGCGTAAAGGTTAGCTCCGCCAGCACCGTATTCTGAACGTCGCAGAAGGTGAGGGTGGCCTCTCCCTCTTTATCCAGGAACGCATCGGCACACAGGCGGACGGTAAATTGCTGTTCATCTTTCCCGGTTAAGGTCAGCAGTGTAGTCCCCTGCGTCGAAAGATAGCCCTTCAGGAGCGTGGTCGGGAGCTGGCGGCTCATGGCCTGATAGTGCCAGTTCAGGGATTCCAGCGCGTGCTGGCGATTCATCTTCACCGTCAGCCAGGGACGATGCAGCCGACACGGCAGACCGGGCTGCACCTGCAGCATCTGCATCAGACGCGGCTGCTTAGCGAGGTTTGTTAACAGGCGAGACGTGCTCACGGGCGTCGCCAGAGAACGCAGCATGAACTTACGGCGATAGGCGGGGTTCTGCCATGCAAGGCCGGGCGCGATCTTGCCGAACGCCAGGTTTTTGAAGAGCTGCCAGCCGGATGTCGGCTGCGTCAGGTTTGGAAGAGGTGTATCGACGATAGAAGACATGATAAATCCTGAGTCTTTTGGAATACCGCTATTTCAGCAGGGGAAATATCAACGTCTTGTAAACAAATTAGGGTGATTTCGGAGAACAGGGGTTTCGTTAAGGAGTCGTTTAGATAGAATCAACGTTTATTATTGCCAGAACATTTATTTGGAATATTTATGAACCTCAAGGGAAAACGCAGAACGCTGTTTCTGCTGCTGGCGCTGGTGATTGTAGCCGGTGGATTCTGGTTATGGCAGGTGCTTAACGCGCCTGTGCCGCAGTACCAGACGCTGATCGTTCGTCCGGGTGAACTGCAGCAAAATGTCCTTGCGACGGGCAAACTTGACGCGCTGCGCAAAGTTGACGTCGGCGCTCAGGTCAGCGGCCAGCTGAAAACGCTGTCGGTAGAGATTGGCGACAAGGTGAAAAAAGGCCAGCTGCTTGGCGTTATCGATCCCGAGCAGGCTGAGAACCAGATCCGCGAAGTGGAAGCGACGCTGATGGAGCTGCGCGCGCAGCGCGCGCAGGCGCAGGCAGAGCGTAACCTGGCGCAGGTGACGCTGACCCGCCAGCAGGCGCTGGCGAAAACCCAGGCTATCTCGAAACAGGATTTAGACACCGCCGCGACTGAACTGGCGGTGAAACAGGCGCAGATTGGCACGATCGACGCGCAAATCAAGCGTAATCAGGCCTCGCTGGATACGGCGAAAACCAATCTTGATTACACAAAGATCGTCGCGCCGATGGCCGGGGAAGTGACGCAAATTACCACGCTGCAGGGCCAGACGGTGATTGCCGCCCAGCAGGCGCCAAACATTCTGACGCTGGCGGACATGAGCACCATGCTGGTGAAGGCCCAGGTCTCCGAGGCGGACGTGATCCATCTTAAGCCGGGGCAGAATGCCTGGTTTACCGTACTCGGCGATCCGCAGACCCGCTACGAAGGCGTGCTGAAAGACATTCTGCCGACGCCGGAAAAGGTTAACGACGCCATTTTCTACTATGCGCGTTTTGAAGTGCCAAACCCGAAGGGCGTGCTGCGCCTGGACATGACCGCGCAGGTGCACATCCAGCTGACCGGCGTGAAGAACGTGCTGACCGTTCCGCTCTCCGCGCTGGGTGAATCCGCCGGGGACAATCGCTACAAGGTGAAAGTGCTGCGCAACGGTGAAACGCGCGAGCGCGAGGTGGTGATTGGCGCGCGCAACGACACTGACGTGGTGGTGGAGAAAGGGCTGGAAGAGGGCGAGGAGGTTGTTGTCAGCGAAAGCCTGCCCGGAGCCGCTAAATGACCGCGCTGCTTGAGCTGAAGGACATTCGCCGCAGCTATCCGTCCGGCGACGGCCCGGTGGAGGTGCTGAAAGGCATCTCCCTGAGCGTGGAGGCGGGCGAGATGGTAGCGATTGTAGGCGCGTCGGGTTCCGGTAAATCGACGCTGATGAACATTCTCGGCTGTCTGGATAAACCCACCAGCGGTACCTATCGCGTGGCCGGAACCGATATCTCCACGCTCGACGGCGACGCGCTGGCGAAGCTGCGCCGGGAACACTTTGGCTTTATCTTCCAGCGTTACCACTTGCTCTCTCACCTGAGCGCGGCGCAGAACGTGGAGGTTCCCGCGGTGTATGCGGGCGTTGAGCGGAAGAAACGCCTTGAGCGCGCGAAGGCGCTGTTAACGCGTCTGGGGCTGGCGGAGCGGGTGGAGTACCAGCCGTCGCAGTTGTCCGGCGGCCAGCAGCAGCGCGTGAGTATTGCCCGCGCGCTGATGAACGGCGGGCAGGTGATCCTCGCGGATGAACCGACCGGGGCGCTCGACAGCCACTCCGGCGAAGAGGTGATGGCGATCCTGCACCAGCTGCGCGATCAGGGCCACACGGTGATTATCGTGACCCACGATCCGCAGGTAGCGGCGCAGGCCGAACGCATTATAGAGATCCACGACGGCGAGCTGGTGAGCAACCCGCCGCCGCGTGAGTCCCGCGCGGCGGCACCGAAGGAAGCGCTGCCTGCGTCGACCGGCTGGGCGCAGTTCTCCAGCGGCTTTCGTGAAGCGCTGACCATGGCCTGGCTGGCGATGGCGGCCAACAAAATGCGCACCCTGCTGACCATGCTTGGCATCATTATCGGTATTGCCTCGGTGGTGTCGATTGTGGTGGTGGGCGACGCGGCCAAGCAGCTGGTGCTGGCGGATATCCGCGCCATCGGGACCAATACCATTGACGTTTATCCCGGCAAAGACTTCGGCGACGACGAGCCGCAGTATCAGCAGGCGCTCAAGTATGACGATCTGGCGGCGATTCAGAAGCAGCCGTGGGTGAACTCCGCCACGCCTGCGGTCTCGCAAAACCTCCGTCTGCGCTACGGCAATATCGACGTGGCGGCCAGCGCCAACGGCGTGAGCGGCGACTACTTCAACGTCTACGGCATGACCTTCAGCGAAGGCGCCACCTTCAACGCCGAGCAGCTGGCGGGGAGGGCGCAGGTGGTGGTGCTGGACGCCAACTCGCGCAGGCAGCTCTTCCCCAATAAAGCGAACGTGGTGGGCGAAGTGATCCTCGTCGGCAACATGCCTGCCACGGTCATTGGCGTGGCGGAAGAGAAGCAGTCGATGTTCGGCAGCAGCAAAATCCTGCGCGTCTGGCTGCCGTATACGACCATCTCCGGGCGGATTATGGGCCAGTCGTGGCTTAACTCCATCACCGTGCGCGTGAAGGAGGGCTACGACAGCGCGCTGGCGGAACAGCAGCTGGAACGGCTGTTAACGTTGCGCCACGGGAAGAAGGATTTCTTCACCTGGAATATGGACGGCCTCTTGAAAACGGCGGAAAAGACCACACGTACTCTTCAGCTGTTCCTGACGCTGGTGGCGGTGATCTCGCTGGTCGTTGGCGGTATCGGGGTGATGAATATCATGCTGGTGTCGGTAACTGAACGCACCCGGGAGATTGGCATCCGCATGGCGGTCGGGGCCAGGGCCAGCGACGTGCTGCAGCAGTTTTTAATTGAAGCGGTGCTGGTATGCCTGGTGGGCGGCGCGATGGGCATTGCGCTCTCGATGATGATTGCCTTTGCGCTCCAGCTCTTTTTACCCGGCTGGGAGATTGGCTTCTCGCCGATGGCGATACTCACCGCGTTTTTGTGTTCCACCTTTACCGGGATTTTGTTTGGCTGGCTGCCTGCGCGCAACGCGGCGCGGCTGGATCCGGTGGACGCGCTGGCTCGGGAATAACCCGAAAATAAAAATGCCAGCCGATCGGGCTGGCATTTTGACTGCGTGATGTACACAATAAAACAGAGAGCTATGCAACCGTTTCTGCTTCAACGGGTACGATTAGGCTTGCATGATTGCCTTTTGGTCCCTGGTGTACATCGAACCGGACGGACTGCCCGGCTTTGAGCGTCCTGTAACCATCCATCTGAATGGTGGAATAGTGAGCGAAGATATCTTCGCCGCCGCCTTCAGGGCAAATGAAGCCAAACCCCTTGGCGTTGTTGAACCACTTAACAGTACCCATTTCCATGCTTCGACATCCTTCGTAAATCTTATAAATTAAGATGGAATGAACCGGTGGTGGAGTGGGGGCTGTTCAAAACCTCGCCATCTCACGCTTGTACAATTTAGATAAACGAAAGACGTCGTCAAGCATTTGGCGCTGGAGTTGGGACAATAATCAACCAAAGTTTGAAGCAGTTAACGCTATTGCAACAGTTTGTGACAGACATCGCGGATGACAGTAATAGATGATTGTTATCTAACATCTGAGGTAGATTCAAAGTGGTTATGCAAAATGGGTAAGACCAACGACTGGCTGGATTTTGACCAGCTGGCGGAAGATAAAGTGCGCGACGCGCTAAAACCGCCATCTATGTATAAAGTTATGTTAATGAACGATGATTACACGCCGATGGAATTTGTTATTGACGTGCTACAAAAGTTCTTTTCTTATGATGTAGAACGTGCAACGCAACTGATGCTTACCGTTCATTATCGTGGCAAAGCTATCTGCGGCATTTTTACCGCCGAAGTGGCGGAAACCAAAGTGGCGATGGTGAACGACTATGCGAGGGAGAACGAGCATCCGTTGCTGTGTACGCTGGAAAAGGCCTGATAAGGCATAAAATTGGGGGAGGTGCCTATGCTCAATCAAGAACTGGAACTCAGTTTAAACATGGCTTTCGCCAGAGCGCGTGAGCACCGACATGAGTTTATGACCGTCGAGCATTTACTGCTCGCACTGCTTAGCAACCCATCTGCCCGCGAAGCGCTGGAAGCCTGCTCCGTGGATCTGGTGGCGCTACGTCAGGAACTCGAAGCCTTCATCGAACAAACCACACCGGTGCTGCCAGCCAGTGAAGAAGAGCGCGACACGCAGCCGACGCTCAGCTTCCAGCGCGTGCTGCAGCGCGCGGTATTCCACGTCCAGTCTTCCGGACGTAGCGAAGTGACTGGCGCAAACGTCTTAGTCGCCATCTTCAGCGAGCAGGAGTCACAGGCTGCCTACCTGCTGCGCAAACACGAAGTCAGCCGCCTCGACGTGGTTAACTTTATTTCTCACGGAACGCGCAAAGACGAGCCTAACCAGGCATCGGATTCCAGCAATCAGGTCAATAACAATGAAGAGCAAGCAGGCGGGGAGGATCGTATGGAAAACTTCACCACCAACCTTAATCAGCTTGCTCGCGTTGGCGGCATCGACCCGCTGATTGGCCGCGATAAAGAGCTGGAGCGTGCGATCCAGGTGCTGTGCCGTCGCCGCAAGAACAACCCGCTGCTGGTGGGCGAGTCAGGCGTGGGTAAAACGGCGATTGCCGAAGGGCTTGCCTGGCGCATTGTGCAGGGCGACGTGCCGGAAGTGATTGCCGACTGCACCATCTACTCGCTGGATATTGGCTCGCTGCTGGCGGGCACTAAATACCGCGGTGATTTTGAAAAACGCTTCAAGGCGCTGTTAAAACAGCTGGAGCAGGACACCAACAGCATCCTGTTTATCGATGAGATCCACACCATCATCGGCGCAGGTGCGGCTTCCGGTGGCCAGGTGGATGCGGCAAACCTGATCAAACCGCTGCTTTCAAGCGGCAAGATCCGCGTGATGGGCTCCACGACGTACCAGGAGTTCAGCAATATTTTTGAGAAAGATCGCGCGCTGGCGCGTCGTTTCCAGAAAATCGACGTCACCGAGCCGTCGGTTGACGAAACGGTGCAGATCATCAACGGCCTGAAAACGAAGTACGAAGCGCACCACGACGTGCGTTACACCGCGAAAGCGGTGCGTGCGGCGGTGGAGCTGGCGGTGAAATACATCAACGACCGTCACCTGCCGGATAAGGCGATTGACGTGATTGATGAGGCCGGGGCGCGTGCGCGCCTGATGCCGGCCAGCAAGCGTAAGAAAACCGTTAACGTGGCGGATATCGAGTCCGTGGTCGCCCGCATCGCGCGTATTCCTGAGAAGAGCGTTTCTCAGAGCGATCGCGATACGCTGCGCACCCTCGGCAATCGCCTTAAAATGCTGGTCTTTGGTCAGGATAAAGCCATTGAGGCCTTAACCGAAGCGATCAAGATGGCCCGTGCCGGACTGGGGCATGACCACAAGCCCGTTGGTTCCTTCCTGTTTGCCGGCCCGACCGGCGTGGGGAAAACCGAGGTGACGGTTCAGCTCTCCAAAGCGCTGGGCATTGAGCTGCTGCGCTTTGATATGTCCGAGTATATGGAGCGTCATACCGTCAGCCGTTTGATTGGTGCACCTCCGGGCTACGTGGGCTTTGACCAGGGCGGCCTGCTCACTGACGCGGTGATCAAGCATCCGCATGCGGTCCTGCTGCTCGATGAAATCGAGAAAGCGCATCCGGACGTGTTCAACATCCTGTTGCAGGTGATGGACAACGGGACGCTGACCGATAACAACGGGCGCAAGGCGGACTTCCGCAACGTGGTGCTGGTGATGACCACTAACGCCGGGGTACGTGAAACCGAGCGCAAATCCATCGGCCTGATCCACCAGGATAACAGCACCGATGCGATGGAGGAGATCAAGAAGATCTTCACGCCGGAGTTCCGTAACCGTCTGGACAACATTATCTGGTTCGATCACCTGTCTACCGAGGTGATCCATCAGGTGGTGGATAAGTTCATCGTCGAGCTGCAGGTTCAGCTGGATCAGAAAGGCGTGTCGCTGGAAGTGAGCCAGGAGGCCCGCAACTGGCTGGCCGAGAAAGGCTACGACCGCGCGATGGGGGCCCGTCCGATGGCGCGCGTGATTCAGGACAACCTGAAGAAACCGCTGGCGAACGAGCTGCTGTTTGGCTCGCTGGTGGACGGCGGTCAGGTGACCGTGGCGCTGGATCAGGCGAAGAACGAGCTGACGTACGATTTCCAGAGTGCGGCGAAGCACAAGCCGGAAGCGGCTCACTGATTTCTTACGTAGGTCTAAAAACCGGGCTATAGCCCGGTTTTTTTATGCCTGCTTTTTTCCTTTCGCTGTGGCTGAGGGTTTCACACAAAATAGTGTATGCACTGAACAGTTCCCTCGCCCCTTTAGGGAGAGGGGTAGGGTGAGGGGAACAGGCCGCAGCGAAATTTTGCGAGGCGCTTTCCAGTTTTGTTCGACGTTGGTTGCTGGATAAATCCACAGTAATAAAATGGCGGCGCACCTGCAAAAATTAGGTGCCGGGATTGGCGTCCTGAAAGTGTGTGCACAGATAATCTTGCGTGCATAAAGGATCACATATGACTAATATTAATAGCTTCGCCCAACTCTACACCGAACTCTCCCTCAACCCCGATCTCCCAACCCTTGCAGAGCGCTGCCAACTGCTCACCGAAATCCTGCTGGATTGCAAATCACTTCCGCAAACGCAGCCCGTTTGCCGTTGTCTCGGAGCCTACCTGGAAGAGGTGAAATCCGGCCTTACAGAATCCATGCGTGATTTTCAGGTGGTGGAATTTGAGGAAGAAGCGGAACAACCGCGACAAAAAGAGTGGTTGCTTGAAGATACAGAAACGAAATGTGACTACTGCCGGGCGTTGAATCATGTGCTGCTGGTGTCGCATTTTGACCGTGATATGCTGCCGCACCTGACGGGATTACTCCATGACATGGCTCATTCTATGGCGGGGGATTTAATCGCTCCTGTACAACCATGGATGACAATACATCTTCCGACGCAGCAACACTAACGCCATAAATAAAAAAGGCCGGGATTAACCCGACCTTTTATATATTCATCTGCCATTACAGGCGAAAAAATTAGCGACTACGGAAGACAATGCGGCCTTTGCTCAGGTCGTACGGGGTCAGTTCAACAGTCACTTTGTCGCCCGTCAAAATGCGGATGTAGTTTTTGCGCATTTTACCGGAGATGTGCGCAGTTACCACGTGACCGTTTTCCAGCTCTACGCGAAACATGGTATTAGGCAACGTATCAAGTACGGTACCCTGCATTTCAATATTGTCTTCTTTGGCCATCTAATCCTCTGGGGTATCACTACCAAGTTTTGAACCGGCAAGATAATGCCGAAATTCATCAATTAAGTAAAGAATTGCGCGATTAAAACGCAGCAAAACAGTTTCGGCGCATTGCCCAAGCGTCACGGTACAACCGAACAGGAAGCGCATTCGTAAAGGGGAGACAACAGGATAAACGTCAGGACGTTATCTGAAGCGAGGGTCCCAAACGGCGGCGGGGCAACAGGCAGAAGCTACTCTGCGGCATAATTATAACACCCTCACAAAAAATATGCGGAAAACATTTAAGCATTGGGCATAAAGAGCGTTCTGGGGATCCAGAAGTCGCGCGGGAGCTTCTCCTGACGGCAGGCGTCAAGATGCTCGATATACTGTCGTCGCGGGATGTCAACTGCACCGAGAGAGGCCGTGTGCTCGTTGAGTACCTGACAATCGATCAGGCGTCCGCCGCGCTGGGCAAAGGCCTCGCAGAAGACCAGCAGCGCGGTTTTCGAGGCGTTGACCGCACGGGAGAACATCGATTCGCCGCAAAACAGCGTCCCTTGCGCCACGCCGTACATGCCGCCAACCAGTTCCCCCTTTTCCCAGACCTCAATGGAGTGGGCGTAGCCAAGCTCATGGAGCTGGTGGTAGGCGTTGACGATATCGCGGGTGATCCACGTCCCTTCATGGCGATCTTCGGCACAGCCTTCGATCACCTGCCCAAAGGCGTGATTCAGCGTGACGCGATACGGGGATTTAGCATGGAAACGCTTCATGCTGCGGCTCAGATGGAACTGCGCTGGCCACAGCACGGCGCGCGGGTCGGGAGACCACCATAAAATCGGGTCGCCGGGAGAAAACCACGGGAAGATGCCGCGCTGGTAGGCCATTAATAGCCGCGCAGGGCTAAGGTCACCGCCAAGGGCCAGCAGCCCGTTGGGCTCACGCAGCGCTCCCTCCGGCGAAGGAAACGCGATGTTATGACGAGAAAGCTGGACCAGGCGCATGACAGCAAAACTCCAGTACGCGAGTGAGGACGCTACAAATATAGTCTACAGACGCTGTTTGAACTGGTAGTAGCGACCCTGTTTCGCCAACAGCTCTGCGTGACTACCTTGCTCAATAATGTGTCCGTTGTCCATCACAATTATCCGATCAAAACTTGCCAGCCCGCGCAGGCGGTGCGTCACCATCAGGACGGTTTTTCCTGCCATAACGTTTGCCAGTAAATCAAGGATTTGACTCTCGGTTGTCGCATCAAGCCCTTCTGTAGGTTCGTCGAGCAGCATCAGAGGTGCATCATGCAGCAGCGCGCGTGCAATGGCCAGACGGCGCAGCTCTCCGCCGGAAAGCTGACGACCGCCTTCTCCCAGCCAGCTGTTCAGTCCTTCGTCCTCAAGCAGCTTTTGCAGTCCGACCTGCTCCAGTACGGCGCGAAGATCATCGTCCGAAGCCTCTGGCGCGGCCAGCAGCAGGTTATCGCGCAGGGTGGCGCTAAACAGATGCACGCGCTGTGGAACAACGCTCACGGTCTTGCGCAGGGCCTGCTCGCTGAAATCAGTCAGCAACGTGTTATTAAAACGAATCTGACCGTGCTGTGGATCCCAGGCGCGCGTCAGCAGCTGCAGCAGCGTCGACTTACCGCAGCCGGTACGGCCGAGGATCGCAATCCGCTGCCCTGCATTAACGGAAAGGTTGATACCCTCCAGCGCGTTCTGCGCCTGTTTGTCATAGGCGAAGGTCACGTTATCAAGCGTCAGCGCCACCTGCTCAGGCACGGTGGTTTGCCCGGCACTGAACGTGACTTCAGGCTCCTGTTCGGCAATCTGGGTGATGCGCAGGGCAGAGGCGATCACCTGTCCAAGATGCTGGAAAGCGCCCGTCACCGGGGCCAGTGCCTCAAATGCGGCGAGCGCGCAGAAAACAAAGAGGGCAATAAGAGGGCCTGGCTGGGTATTACCGCCAATCCCGCCGGATGCCAGCCACAGCATGGCGATCACCGCCACGCCGCCGATTAACACCATCAGCGCCTGCGAGAAGGCCGTCAGTTCCGACTGGCGGCGCTGGGCTTCATGCCAGTTCAGCTCCGTACTTTCCATTCGGGCACGGTAGCGCTTGCTGGCACCAAAAATGGTCAGCTCCGCCTGGCCCTGAAGCCAGGAGGTCAGCTGCTGGCGGTAATCCCCGCGCAGCCGCGTCAGGTTTTCCCCGGTGGATTTCCCGGCGCGATAAAACAGCGGCGGCAGAATGATAAGCGTCAGCAGCATGATCCCGCCCAGCGTCAGCGCAACGGGAACATCCAGAACGGACAGCCCCAGCGTAACTACCACAATCACCACAAGCGCGCCCACTATCGGGGAGATCACCCGCAGGTAAAGGTGGTCCAGCGTGTCGACATCCGCAACGACACGGTTCAGTAATTCGCCCTGGCGAAAACGCGCCAGCCCGGCAGGGGAGAGGGGAAGCAGTTTGCTGAAGGTGTAAATGCGCAGGTGCTGCAGGACGCGGAACGTCGCGTCGTGGCTGACCAGCCGCTCGAAATAGCGTCCGGCAGTACGGGTAATGGCGGTACCCCGCACGCCTGCCGCCGGCAGCATATAGTTGAAGCTGTATAATCCGGCGAACCCGGCTACGGCGGAGGCCGACAGGAACCAGCCGGAAAGCGTGAGCAGGCCGATGCTGGCGAGCAGCGTTACAATCGCCAGCACGATCCCCAGCGTCAGCATCCACTTGTGGCGTTTATAGAGCGCAAGATAAGGCAGCAGAGCACGCATCAGATGTCCTCCTGACGGTTCGCCAGCAGGGCGGCGAACGGCCCCTGCGCGGCAACAAGCGCGGCGTAATTGCCTTGCTCAACAATATGACCGTTTTCCATCACCCAGATCTCATCCCAGTCAGCAATGCCTTCCAGCTGATGGGTAACCATAAGGGTGGTTTGCTGCAGGGAAGCGGCGCTCAGGGCCGCCATGACGCGCTGCTCGCTGTGTGAATCCAGGCTGGCAGCAGGCTCATCCAGCAGCATCAGCTGGCACGGGTTCAGCAGCGCACGGGCGACGGCCACGCGCTGTGCCTGGCCGACAGACAGCCCGGCAGACTGATCGCCTACCACGGTATCGACACCCTGCGGGAGCAGCGGCAGAAATTCACTGACCCACGCGCGGTCGAGAACGGACTGCAGTTCATCTTCACGAGCATCCGGGCGTGCCAGGAGCACGTTTTCGCGCAGCGTGGAAGCAGGTAGCTGAGGGTTTTGTCCGACCCAACTGAGCTGCTTACGCCACGCGTCGGGATCGAGATTACGCAGTTCAGTTTTGTTTATCCGCAGAGAACCGGTGTAGGCCATAAAACCGGATAACGCATTCAGCAGAGAACTCTTCCCTGAACCGCTGGTGCCGACCAGCACCACGCGTTTTCCGGCGGGCAGGCTAAAGTTCAGCGGGCCAGCCAGCACTTTTCCTTCCGGTGAGAGAATGCAGAAATCGCTCGCTTCGACGGTTACCGGCTCTTTAGCGTTCAGCGCCACGTCACCGCGCTCCGGGTGCGCCAGCGGCGTCTCCAGGAAGGTTTTCAGGCTGTCGGCCGCGCCAACGGCCTGCGCTTTGGCATGATAGAAGGTCCCCAGGTCGCGAAGCGGCTGGAAAAACTCCGGAGCCAGGATGAGCGCGAGGAAACCGGCAGAGAGGGTCACCGCCGTGCCGTAGTGGCCGAAATCCAGCGCGCCGAGATAGGAGAAACCGAAATAAACCGCCACGAGGGCAATCGACAGCGAGGTAAAGAATTCCAGCACGCCGGACGAGAGGAACGCCAGGCGTAACACTTCCATCGTGCGCTGGCGGAAGTCCTGTGATGCCAGGCGAATGTTCTCGGTTTCCGCTTCACCGCGACCAAAAATACGCAGGGTTTCCATCCCGCGCAGACGATCGAGGAAATGTCCGCTCAGCCGGCCCAGCGCCAGGAAGTTGCGGCGGTTGGCATCAGCCGCACCCATGCCGACCATCGCCATAAACAGCGGGATCAGCGGGGCGGTCCCCAGCAGGATCAGCGCCGCCACCCAGTTAACCGGGAAGATGGCAATAACAATCAACAGCGGCACAAAAACCGCCAGCGCCATCTGCGGAAGATAGCGCGCGTAGTAATCGTGCATATCGTCGATCTGCTCAAGGATCAGCGTCGCCCAGCTTCCGGCCGGTTTACCCTGGATCCACGCGGGCCCGGCTTCCTGCAGGCGGTCGAGCACCTGACGACGGATCTCGTAGCGGATATGCTGTCCGGCGTGGAAGCCGACACGTTCACGCAGCCACACCACCCAGGCGCGCAGGACAAAAACCAGGATCAGAACGATAAAGGGCAGCAGGAGCGCTTCGCGGGGAATGTTCTCCATGATCATGTGATTAAGAATGCGGGCCAGCAGCCATGCCTGGGCAACAATCAACAGACCGCTAACGAACCCCAGAAGACGGGAGATCGTAAGCCAGCGGCGGGAAATAACGCTTTGCTGTTTCAGCCAGCGTGTTAACTCTTGTTGACGGGTTTTTTCCATTGCGTATTTTGCAGGTGACGTTATAAGAAATTAGACATCTGCATGTTACACGCGAGCAAAAATAAAGGCGACCTGTGGCCGCCTTTATTTACGTTTGTTACTGACTTGTAAAGATTATTTACCTTGTTCAGCCAGTCCGTCGAGGTAGCGTTCAGCGTCCAGCGCGGCCATACAGCCGGTGCCCGCAGAGGTGATCGCCTGACGATAAATATGGTCCATCACGTCACCGGCAGCGAACACGCCCGGGATGCTGGTCTGGGTCGCGTTACCGTGAATGCCGGACTGCACTTTGATATAGCCGTTTTCCAGCTCCAGCTGGCCTTCGAAGATCGCGGTGTTCGGGCTGTGGCCGATTGCCACAAACAGGCCCGCCACTTCCAGCGTTTCGACGTTATCGGTGTTCTGGGTATCACGAATGCGCAGACCCGCAACGCCCATCTGATCGCCGGTGACTTCTTCCAGGGTACGGTTGGTGTGCAGCACGATGTTGCCGCTCGCCACTTTATCCATCAGGCGCTTAATGAGGATCTTCTCGGCGCGGAAGGTGTCACGACGGTGGATCAGATGCACCTCGGAGGCAATGTTCGCCAGGTACAGCGCTTCTTCCACCGCGGTATTACCGCCGCCGATAACCGCGACTTTCTGGTTACGGTAGAAGAAACCGTCGCAGGTCGCACAGGCAGAGACGCCGCGGCCTTTGAACGCTTCTTCAGACGGCAGGCCGAGATAACGGGCAGAGGCGCCGGTGGCAATGATTAGCGCATCGCAGGTGTATTCACCGCTGTCACCCGTCAGGCGGAACGGACGGTTCTGCAAATCCACTTTATTAATGTGGTCGAACAGGATTTCGGTTTCGAATTTGGCGGCATGCTCGTGCATGCGTTCCATCAGCAGCGGCCCGGTCAGATCGTTCGGGTCGCCCGGCCAGTTTTCCACTTCCGTGGTGGTGGTCAACTGACCGCCTTTTTCCATGCCGGTGATCAGAACCGGCTGCAGGTTTGCGCGTGCAGCATAGACCGCCGCGGTATATCCCGCAGGTCCAGAACCAAGGATTAACAACTTACTGTGTTTGGTCGTGCCCATGAGATCCCCATTGTTGTTGGCAGGCAATGGGCTGGATTGTAGGGAATTTGTTGCCGTAAAAAAAGAGCACTGGGATTTTGCTTTCGATATATGCAATAGCTGCGCCCGATGAATCTAGTGCCGTTACGTCACGTTTTCTACTGAAAACCGCTCGTTTATAAAGCAGTAAAATGAGGATTAATACCCCCCCGTAATGAATATCCGGCATCTTGTACTAAAAAACGATGTTTTGCTTTGACAATCCCCTGCGCATTTGCGAAAACATTCAAGGAAGAAAAAAAACCGCGTTAACCGTATGCCGCATAGGCATGCACGTAAATGCCATTTTTACCGTGTCAGTGAAATCTACGCATGGCGTGGACAGACGCCATACGTGATGTCGGTGACAGCCTTCGGGCAGCGGTCTTCTTACCAACAGAACCCGAATCCGCATCGCGTCTAATACATAACCAGGCGATGTGATGACTAACGGGTACAGGCTCTGAACAGTGATGTGCACAGGGTCCAGGCAGGAGTAGGGAAGGAATACAGAGAGACAATAATAATGGTAGATAGCAAGAAGCGCCCTGGCAAAGATCTCGACCGTATCGATCGTAACATTCTTAATGAATTGCAAAAGGATGGGCGTATTTCCAACGTCGAGCTTTCAAAACGTGTGGGACTTTCCCCGACGCCGTGCCTTGAGCGTGTGCGCCGACTGGAAAGACAGGGTTTTATTCAGGGCTATACGGCTCTGCTGAACCCGCATTATCTGGATGCCTCACTTCTGGTATTTGTTGAGATTACTCTGAATCGTGGTGCGCCGGATGTGTTTGAGCAATTTAACGCCGCTGTACAAAAACTTGAAGAAATTCAAGAGTGTCATCTGGTGTCCGGTGATTTCGACTACCTGTTGAAAACCCGTGTGCCTGATATGTCCGCCTACCGTAAGCTGCTGGGGGAAACCCTGCTGCGTCTGCCAGGCGTGAACGACACCCGTACCTATGTGGTGATGGAAGAAGTCAAACAGAGCAATCGTCTGGTTATTAAGACGCGCTAACACGGAACAGGTGCAAAATCAGCGTAGTTTGATTACACTCCTGTTAATCCATACAGCAACAGTGCCGGGGAGCCCCGGCGCTGTTGTCCGTTTTAGCAAACAGGCAGGATATGCCTGATACCTGGAGAGCCTTTCTTGAGCCAGGAATACACTGAAGACAAAGAAGTCACACTATCGAAGCTAAGCAGCGGACGTCGTCTCCTCGAGGCTTTGCTGATCGTTATTGCCCTTTTTGCCGTCTGGCTGATGGCAGCCTTACTCAGTTTCAATCCCTCCGATCCCAGCTGGTCGCAAACCGCGTGGCATGAGCCTATCCATAATTTAGGTGGCGTACCCGGAGCCTGGCTTGCGGACACGCTCTTTTTCATTTTCGGTGTGATGGCCTACACCATTCCCGTCATAATCATTGGCGGATGCTGGTTTGCATGGCGTCATCGTCAGAACGATGATTACATCGACTATTTTGCGGTTTCCCTGCGCCTGATTGGCGCCCTGGCGCTGATCCTCACCTCCTGCGGGCTGGCGGCGATTAATGCCGATGATATCTGGTACTTCGCCTCCGGTGGGGTGATTGGCAGCCTGCTGAGCTCTGCGCTACAGCCGATGCTTCACAGCAGCGGCGGCACGCTGGCGCTGCTCTGCATCTGGGCGGCCGGGCTGACGCTGTTTACCGGCTGGTCATGGGTGAGCATTGCCGAAAAGATCGGCAGCTTTATTCTTACGATCCTGACCTTCGCGAGCAACCGTACCCGCCGCGACGACACGTGGGTCGATGAAGAAGAATATGAAGATGAGTACGAAGAGGAAGACGATGCGCCGGTGCAACGTCGTGAATCTCGTCGTGCTCGTATTCTGCGCGGTGCCCTGGCGCGTCGACAGCGCGTTGCTGAAAAATTTGCCAACCCGCTTGGACGTAAAACCGACGCGGCGCTCTTCTCCGGTAAGCGTATGGATGAAGACGAGCAGGTGGAGTACCGCGCAGCGGGTAGTACAGTCGATCCTGATGATGTGCTTTTCTCCGGCAACCGTGCGATGCCGGGTGATTTCGATGAATACGATCCGCTGCTTAACGGCCATACCGTTACCGCGCCGGTTGCCGCGGCCGCAGCCGCAACGACAGCATCACAGGCGTATGCCGCGCCTGTCGAAGCCGTGATGCCATCCGCGCCGGTTCCGCCTCCGGAATCCGCTATTCAGCAGCCTCAGGTTGCCTGGCAGACCGCGCCGGGTGTCCACACGCCGGAGCCTGTTATCGCGCCGGAACCAGAGAGCTATATCCCCGTGCAGCAGGAGCAGTGGCAGCAGCCTTATCAGCCGCCGCAACCTGAGTATGAACAGCCGCACTATGAGCAGCCTGTGGCCCAGCCTTATCAGGAGTACGTGCCTGAACCGGTTGAACCTGTGCAGCCTTATGTCGAGCCTCAGCCTGAACCTGAGGTGGTGGAAGAGGTGAAACCGTCTCGTCCGCCAATGTACTATTTTGAAGAAGTTGAAGAACGCCGTGCTCGTGAGCGCGAACAGCTGGCGGCATGGTATCAGCCTGTGCCTGAACCGGTGCAGGAACCTGCGCCAAAAGCCCCGTCGGTTTCGGTTCCACCGGTCGACCCGACGCCTGCTGTTGCCCCCGTAGCGGAAAGCGTGAAGCAGGCTACCGCAGCCGCAGCGGCGGCGGCACCTGTCTTTAGCCTGGCAACGGGCGGTGCGCCGCGTCCGCAGGTGAAAGAGGGAATTGGTCCGCAACTGCCTCGCCCTAACCGCGTCCGCGTTCCAACTCGTCGTGAGCTTGCCTCCTATGGGATCAAGCTGCCTTCCCAGCGGATGGCCGAAGAGAAAGCGCGTGGGACGGACTACGAAGATGATGCTGATGAAATGCAGCAGGACGAGCTGGCGCGCCAGTTCGCCGCGCAGCAGAATCAGCGCTACGGTGAAGACTATCAGCATGATGAACCGATGCTGGAAGACGAAGATGACGCGGCTGAAGCCGAATTAGCGCGTCAGTTTGCGGCAACCCAGCAGCAGCGTTACTCAGGTGAACAGCCAGCTGGTGCGAACCCGTTCTCATTATCGGATTTCGAGTTTTCGCCGATGAAAGATCTGGTGGATGATGGCCCGAGCGAGCCTCTGTTCACCCCAAGCGTGATGCCTGAAGCTGAGCCTGTGCGTCAGCCGCCAGCGCCGCAGGCACAGACTTACGCGCAGCCGCAGCAACCTGTTCAGCAGCCGTATGCGCAACCGCAGCAGCCACAACAGCAGCCGCCGCAGTACCAGCAGCCAGCACCGCAGCCGCAGGAGAGCCTGATTCACCCGCTGCTGATGCGTAACGGTGATAGCCGTCCGCTGCAGCGTCCGAGCACGCCGCTGCCGTCGCTGGATCTGCTGACGCCGCCACCGGCTGAAGTCGAACCGGTTGATACGTTTGCCCTGGAGCAGATGGCCCGTCTGGTGGAAGCCCGTCTGGCAGACTTCCGCATTAAGGCGGACGTGGTGAACTACTCGCCGGGTCCGGTGATCACCCGTTTCGAACTGAACCTGGCGCCGGGCGTCAAAGCCGCGCGTATTTCTAACCTCTCCCGCGACCTGGCGCGTTCTCTGTCGACCGTGGCGGTACGTGTGGTGGAAGTGATTCCGGGTAAACCGTACGTTGGCCTTGAGCTGCCGAACAAGAAA
This sequence comes from Enterobacter cloacae complex sp. I3, assembly GCF_014896175.1. Lineage (NCBI taxonomy): Bacteria > Pseudomonadati > Pseudomonadota > Gammaproteobacteria > Enterobacterales > Enterobacteriaceae > Enterobacter > Enterobacter cloacae complex sp. I3. The sequence goes on along the minus strand of NZ_JADBQZ010000005.1, from coordinate 15,263 downwards.
CGTCAGACCGTTTACCTGCGTGAAGTGCTGGATAACACCAAGTTCCGCGATAACCCATCTCCTCTGACCGTGGTGTTGGGTAAAGATATCGCCGGCGACCCGGTGGTGGCAGACCTCGCGAAAATGCCTCACCTGCTGGTAGCGGGTACTACCGGTTCCGGTAAATCGGTCGGCGTGAACGCCATGATCCTGAGCATGCTCTACAAAGCGCAGCCTGAAGACGTGCGTTTCATCATGATCGACCCGAAAATGCTCGAACTGTCGGTCTACGAAGGCATTCCGCACCTGCTGACGGAAGTGGTCACCGACATGAAGGACGCCGCCAACGCCCTGCGCTGGAGCGTCAATGAAATGGAGCGTCGCTACAAGCTGATGTCGGCGCTGGGCGTGCGTAACCTGGCCGGTTATAACGAGAAGATCGCCGAGGCGGCGCGCATGGGTCGTCCGATTCCGGACCCATACTGGAAGCCGGGTGACAGCATGGATGCCCAGCATCCTGTGCTGGAGAAACTGCCTTATATCGTCGTGCTGGTGGATGAATTCGCCGACCTGATGATGACCGTCGGGAAGAAAGTGGAAGAGCTGATCGCGCGTCTGGCACAGAAAGCGCGTGCGGCAGGTATTCACCTGGTGCTGGCGACCCAGCGTCCGTCCGTGGACGTTATCACCGGTCTGATTAAGGCGAATATTCCGACCCGTATTGCGTTTACCGTTTCGAGCAAAATCGACTCCCGTACTATTCTTGACCAGGGCGGCGCTGAGTCGCTGCTGGGAATGGGTGACATGCTGTACTCCGGCCCGAACTCCACCTCTCCGGTGCGCGTACACGGCGCGTTTGTTCGCGACCAGGAAGTACACGCCGTGGTGCAGGACTGGAAGGCGCGCGGACGTCCGCAGTACGTTGACGGCATTACCTCCGACAGCGAAAGCGAAGGCGGCGGTGGTGGCTTTGACGGCGGCGAAGAGCTGGATCCGTTATTCGACCAGGCGGTTAATTTCGTTACTGAAAAACGCAAAGCGTCCATCTCTGGCGTGCAGCGTCAGTTCCGCATCGGCTATAACCGCGCGGCGCGCATCATCGAGCAGATGGAAGCGCAGGGCATTGTGAGCGAGCAGGGGCACAACGGTAACCGTGAGGTGCTGGCTCCGCCGCCGTTTGATTAACCTTCAGCGATTGCAAAGAAGGGTAAATCAGCAAAAATTAAGCATATTCTTCTGTCGCCTGCCTTCGGGCAGGTCCAGAATAGAAACGGAAACCCCATTTCGGGAAGACGTATTTTAAGGAATAACAATGAAAAAAATCGCCATCGCCTGTGCATTACTCACCAGTTTTGTAGCCAGCAGCGTCTGGGCTGATGCAGCCAGCGACCTTAAAAGCCGACTGGATAAAGTAAGCAGCTTCCACGCCAGCTTCACGCAAAAAGTGACGGACGGCAGCGGCAACGCGGTGCAGGAAGGACAGGGTGATTTGTGGGTGAAACGCCCCAATCTGTTTAACTGGCACATGACCCAGCCGGATGAGAGCATCCTGGTTTCTGACGGTAAAACCCTGTGGTTCTTCAACCCGTTTGTTGAGCAGGCCACTGCGACCTGGCTGAAAGACGCGACCAGCAATACGCCGTTTATGCTGATCGCCCGCAACCAGACCAGCGACTGGCAGCAGTACAACATTAAACAGAATGGTGATGAGTTTGTCCTGACGCCGAAAGGCAGCAACGGCAATCTGAAGCAGTTCACCATCAACGTAAGCACCAACGGTACCATTAATCAGTTCGGCGCGGTTGAGCAGGACGATCAGCGCAGCAGCTACCAGCTTAAGTCTCAGCAAAACGGCGCCGTTGACGCATCGAAATTCACCTTTACCCCGCCGCAGGGCGTAACGGTGGACGACCAACGCAATAAGTAAGAGGCGTGAGTGAGCAACCTGTCGCTCGATTTTTCAGATAATGCGTTTCAACCTCTGGCCGCCCGTATGCGGCCAGAAAATTTAGCGCAGTACATCGGTCAGCAGCATCTGCTGGCTGCGGGGAAACCCTTGCCGCGCGCTATTGAGGCGGGGCATCTGCACTCCATGATCCTCTGGGGGCCGCCCGGCACCGGAAAAACCACGCTCGCTGAAGTGATCGCCCGCTATGCCAACGCGGACGTTGAGCGTATCTCGGCGGTAACGTCTGGCGTGAAGGAGATCCGCGAGGCGATCGAGCGCGCGCGTCAAAACCGCAATGCCGGACGCCGCACCATTCTCTTTGTCGATGAAGTCCACCGCTTCAACAAGAGCCAGCAGGATGCTTTCCTGCCGCACATTGAAGACGGGACGATCTTCTTCATCGGCGCCACCACCGAAAACCCGTCGTTTGAACTCAACTCGGCGCTGCTGTCCCGCGCCCGCGTCTACCTGCTTAAATCCCTGACCACGGAAGATATCGAAAAGGTTCTGACCCAGGCAATGGACGACAAAGCGCGGGGTTACGGCGGGCAGGATATCGTTCTGCCTGACGACACGCGACGTGCGATTGCGGAGCTGGTCAACGGCGATGCGCGCCGCGCGCTGAACATGCTCGAAATGATGGCCGATATGGCAGAAGTGGACGATGCGGGCAAGCGCGTATTGAAGCCTGAACTGCTCACCGAAATTGCTGGCGAGCGCAGCGCGCGTTTCGATAATAAAGGCGACCGTTTCTACGACCTGATCTCGGCGCTGCATAAGTCGGTGCGCGGCAGCGCGCCGGATGCTGCGCTCTACTGGTACGCACGTATCATTACCGCAGGTGGCGATCCGCTATACGTTGCGCGCCGCTGTCTGGCGATTGCGTCAGAAGATGTTGGCAATGCTGACCCACGCGCCATGCAGGTTGCGCTTTCAGCCTGGGACTGCTTCACCCGCGTAGGCCCGGCGGAAGGCGAACGCGCCATTGCGCAGGCGATTGTCTATCTGGCCTGCGCGCCGAAAAGCAATGCGGTCTATACCGCGTTCAAAGCGGCGATGTCGGATGCGCGCGAGCGCCCGGACTATGATGTGCCGGTTCATCTGCGCAATGCGCCAACCAAACTGATGAAAGAGATGGGTTACGGGCAGGAGTATCGCTACGCCCATGATGAGCCTAACGCCTACGCCGCCGGGGAGGAATATTTCCCGCAGGAGATGGCACAAACGCGCTATTATCATCCCACAAACAGAGGTCTTGAAGGCAAGATTGGTGAAAAGCTCACCTGGCTCGCCGGACAGGATCAAAATAGCCCTATAAAACGCTACCGTTAGTTCAATCGTTGCGGTAATGTTGGCAATTGTATCCTTGTGACCGCAGGCTGTGGTCACATTTCCTATTTTAATTCGATAAGCACAGGATAAGCATGCTCGATCCCAATCTGCTGCGTAATGAGCCAGACGCAGTCGCTGAAAAACTGGCACGCCGGGGCTTTAAGCTGGATGTAGATAAGCTGCGCGCTCTTGAAGAGCGTCGTAAAGTACTGCAGGTACAAACTGAAAATCTGCAGGCAGAGCGTAACTCTCGATCGAAATCCATTGGCCAGGCGAAAGCGCGCGGGGAAGATATTGAGCCATTACGCCTGGAAGTGAACAAGCTGGGTGAAGAGCTGGATCAGGCGAAAGCGGAGCTGGACGTTCTTCAGGCCGAAATTCGTGACATCGCTCTGGCTATCCCGAACATTCCTGACGAGAGCGTGCCTGTCGGCAAAGACGAGAACGACAACGTTGAAGTGAAGCGCTGGGGTACGCCTCGCGAGTTTGACTTCGAAGTGCGCGATCACGTGACGCTGGGCGAAATGCACGCGGGCCTGGACTTTGCCGCTGCGGTTAAGCTGACCGGCTCTCGCTTCGTAGTAATGAAAGGTCAAATTGCCCATCTGCACCGCGCCCTGGCGCAGTTCATGCTGGATCTGCACACCGAGCAGCACGGCTACAGCGAAACCTATGTTCCGTATCTGGTTAACCACGATACGCTGTACGGTACGGGCCAGCTGCCGAAATTTGCCGGCGATCTGTTCCATACCCGTCCGCTGGATGAAGAAGCAGACAGCAGCAACTATGCGCTGATCCCAACTGCGGAAGTGCCGCTGACCAACCTCGTGCGTGATGAGATCATTGACGAAGACGATCTGCCAATCAAGCTGACGGCACACTCTCCATGCTTCCGTTCAGAAGCCGGTTCTTACGGTCGCGACACCCGTGGTCTGATCCGTATGCACCAGTTCGACAAAGTCGAGATGGTGCAGATCGTCCGTCCGGAAGAATCCATGGACGCGCTGGAAGAGATGACTGGCCATGCGGAAAAAGTGCTGGAGCTGCTGGGCCTGCCGTATCGCCGCATGGCGCTGTGCACCGGTGACATGGGCTTTGGTGCCTGCAAAACCTTCGACCTGGAAGTCTGGGTGCCTGCACAGAACACCTACCGTGAAATCTCCTCCTGCTCTAACGTCTGGGATTTCCAGGCGCGCCGCATGCAGGCACGCTGCCGCAGCAAATCTGACAAGAAAACCCGTCTGGTGCATACCCTGAACGGTTCTGGTCTGGCTGTTGGCCGTACGCTGGTTGCTGTGCTGGAAAACTACCAGCAGGCAGATGGCCGCATCGAGATCCCTGAAGTGCTGCGTCCATACATGAAAGGCCAGCAGTACATCGGCTAATTCTTTGCCTCACAACAAAAAAGCGCCTTCGGGCGCTTTTTTTATGCCTCTGAATTGACACGACGCAATACCCCCTCCCTCTAAAGTAGTAATACTCCTCCGAATGAAAGTCAGCATAAGACGCTGATAACGAGGAAATTCGTTATTTACAAAACTATATAGCGGTTCGTGCCGCCTCTTTTTTCTTTGTGAGCAACCAAAGTGAGTCTCTATGAAAATCAAAGCGCCTGAAGCGTTAATGGCTGCCGAGGTCACTCGCCGTGGGTTGATGAAAACCACGGCAATAGGCGGCCTGGCTGTAGCCAGCAGCGCCTTCACGCTCCCTTTTACCCGGCTGGCGTCGGCGGCGGACGCACTATCCGCAGCCGCAGCTCCGGAAAAAGTGGTGTGGAGTGCGTGTACCGTAAACTGCGGTAGCCGTTGTCCGCTGCGTATGCACGTGGTGGATGGCGAAATTAAGTATGTCGAAACCGACAACACCGGGGACGATAACTACGAAGGGTTACACCAGGTTCGCGCCTGCCTGCGCGGTCGCTCCATGCGTCGCCGCGTCTACAACCCGGATCGTCTGAAATACCCAATGAAGCGTGTCGGTAAGCGTGGGGAAGGGAAGTTTGAGCGCATTAGCTGGGACGAAGCCTACGACATTATCGCCACCAACATGCAGCGCCTGATCAAAGAGTACGGCAACGAGTCCATCTACCTGAACTATGGCACCGGGACGCTGGGCGGCACGCTGACCCGCTCCTGGCCACCGGGTAAAACGCTGGTGGCGCGTCTGATGAACTGCTGCGGCGGTTATCTCAACCACTACGGCGACTACTCTTCCGCACAGATTGCCGCAGGTCTGAACTATACCTACGGCGGCTGGGCCGACGGCAACAGCCCGTCCGATATCGAAAACAGTAAGCTGGTCGTCCTGTTCGGTAACAACCCGGGCGAAACCCGCATGAGCGGCGGCGGGGTGACGTACTACCTCGAACAGGCCCGCGCCAAATCCAATGCCCGCATGATCATTATCGATCCGCGCTATACCGACACCGGTGCCGGGCGCGAAGATGAGTGGATCCCCATTCGTCCCGGTACCGATGCGGCACTGGTTTCCGCGCTGGCGTGGGTGATGATTACTGAAAACCTCGTCGATCAGCCGTTCCTTGATAAATACTGCGTCGGTTATGACGAGAAAACGCTGCCAGCCAGTGCCCCTGCCAATGGTCACTACAAGGCATATATTCTCGGCCAGGGCAGCGACGGCGTAGCGAAAACGCCGGAGTGGGCCTCCACCATCACCGGTATTCCGGTCGAGCGCATTGTTCAGCTGGCGCGTGAGATAGGTTCAGCTAAACCGGCCTACATCAGCCAGGGCTGGGGACCGCAGCGTCATGCGAATGGTGAAATCGCCACCCGCGCTATCTCCATGCTTTCAATTCTGACCGGCAACGTCGGCGTTCATGGCGGTAACACCGGCGCGCGCGAAGGTTCTTATGAAGTGCCGTTTGAGCGGATGCCGACGCTGGACAACCCGGTTCAGACCAGCATCTCCATGTTTATGTGGACTGACGCAATCGAGCGCGGTCCGGAAATGACCGCGCTGCGCGACGGCGTTCGGGGCAAAGACAAGCTGGATGTGCCGATCAAGATGATCTGGAACTACGCCGGCAACTGCCTTATCAACCAGCACTCGGAAATCAACCGCACCCATGAAATTCTGCAGGACGACAAGAAGTGCGAGATGATTGTGGTGATCGACTGCCACATGACCTCCTCGGCAAAATATGCCGATATTCTGCTGCCGGACTGCACCGCGTCTGAGCAGATGGATTTCGCGCTGGACGCTTCCTGCGGCAACATGTCCTACGTGATCTTTACCGACCAGGCCATCAAGCCGCGCTTCGAGTGCAAAACCATCTATGAGATGACCTCCGAACTGGCGAAGCGATTGGGCGTCGAACAGCAGTTTACCGAAGGGCGTACTCAGGAAGGGTGGATGCGCCATCTGCACGAGCTCTCTCGTAAAGCAATTCCCGATCTGCCGGACTTCGACACCTTCCGCAAGCAGGGCATGTACAAGCAGCGTGACCCGGAAGGGCATCACGTGGCGTATAAAGCGTTCCGTGAAGATCCGCAGGCGAATCCGCTGACCACGCCGTCGGGCAAAATCGAAATCTACTCCGAAGCGCTGGCAAAAATCGCGTCTACCTGGGAGCTGCCGGAAGGAGATGTTATCGATCCGCTGCCGATCTACACGCCGGGGTTCGAAAACTATAACGATCCGCTGACGGCGAAATTCCCGCTGCAGCTGACCGGTTTCCACTATAAGGCGCGTGTGCACTCCACCTACGGCAACGTTGACGTACTGAAGGCCGCCTGCCGCCAGGAGATGTGGATCAACCCGATGGATGCCAAAGCACGTGGTATCCGTAACGGGGATCGCGTGCGTATCTTTAACGGTCGCGGCGAGGTACACATTGAAGCCAAAGTGACACCGCGCATGATGCCTGGCGTAGTGGCACTGGGGGAAGGGGCCTGGTACAGCCCGGATGCCAACGGCATCGACCAGGCAGGCAGTATTAACGTCCTGACCACGCAGCGTCCGTCGCCGCTGGCGAAAGGCAACCCGTCTCACACAAACCTTGTCCAGGTTGAAAAGGTTTAAGGAGTAACCGATGACAACCCAGTATGGATTTTTCATTGATTCCAGCCGTTGCACCGGGTGCAAAACCTGCGAGCTGGCCTGTAAAGATTATAAAGATCTCACCCCGGACGTGAGCTTCCGCCGCATTTACGAATACGCCGGGGGCGACTGGCAGGAAGATAACGGCGTCTGGCATCAGAACGTCTTTGCCTATTACCTGTCGATTGCCTGTAACCACTGTGAAGATCCGGCCTGCACCAAGGTGTGCCCGAGCGGGGCGATGCACAAGCGGGAGGACGGTTTTGTGGTGGTGGATGAAGATGTCTGCATCGGCTGTCGCTACTGCCATATGGCGTGCCCGTACGGCGCGCCGCAGTACAACGCCGCTAAAGGACATATGACCAAGTGCGACGGCTGCCACAGCCGCGTAGCGGACGGCAAAAAGCCAATCTGCGTCGAGTCCTGCCCGCTGCGCGCGCTGGATTTTGGTCCGATAGAAGAGCTGCGTCAGAAACACGGTCAGCTTGCCGCTGTGGCACCGCTGCCGTCCGCGCACTTCACGAAGCCGAGTATTGTCATTAAACCTAACGCCAACAGCCGTCCGACGGGTGACACCACCGGCTACCTGGCAAATCCGAAGGAGGTGTGAGATGGGAAGTGGATGGCATGAATGGCCGCTGATGATCTTCACGGTCTTTGGGCAGTGCGTAGTGGGCGGCTTTATTGTTCTGGCGCTGGCGCTGTTAAAAGGGAACCTCAATGCCGAACAGCAGCAGCGTTTAGTGTTGAGCATGTTTGGCCTGTGGGTGCTGATGGGGATTGGATTTATCGCCTCTACGCTGCACCTGGGCTCACCGATGCGCGCGTTCAACTCCCTGAACCGCGTGGGGGCGTCGTCGCTCAGTAACGAAATTGCCAGCGGGGCAATCTTCTTTGCCGTCGGCGGGCTGGGGTGGCTGCTGGCTGCGTTGAAAAAATTGCCTGCGGGCCTGCGCAGCCTGTGGCTGATCGTCACCATGGTACTGGGCGTGGTGTTCGTGTGGATGATGGTGCGCGTCTATAACACCATCGATACCGTTCCTACCTGGTACAGCGTCTGGACGCCGATGAGCTTCTTCCTGACGATGTTTATCGGCGGGCCGCTGCTGGGCTACCTGCTGCTGCGCGTGGCGGGGGTAAACGGTTGGGCAATGCGTCTGCTGCCAGCCGTTTCGCTGCTGGCGCTGGTGGTGAGCGCGATGGTCGCCCTGATGCAGGGGGCCGAGCTGGCAACCATTCACAACTCTATCCAGCAGGCTTCTGCGCTGGTGCCGGACTACGGTTCGCTGATGGCCTGGCGTGTGGTGTTGCTGGCAGCTGCGCTGGTGTGCTGGATCGGCCCTCAGCTTAAAGGTTATCAGCCTGCACTGCCGCTCCTGTCACTGGCTTTTGTGCTGGTGCTGGTAGGGGAGTTAATTGGTCGCGGTGTGTTTTACGGCCTGCATATGACGGTCGGTATGGCTATCGCCAGCTAATTTCATTTTTCGTTATAAAAAGCCGGGACATAGCGCCCGGCTTTTCTTTTTTTCATTCATGAAATTTTTCGACTGTCGTTTTGTTTTAATTTCGGTCATTAATAAATAAAAACAGATACATAATTAATATCTATAGCAGGCGCTGCATTAGCAGGATAAGTTTTTTAAATCGACAGGGAACATATTGTGCGAGCCGGTTAAATCTGTGGATTGACTTTGTTTTTGCCAGTGGCATGATGCGCACGAAATCTGAACTTCCTCACGGTTTTTAATCCATGACCACCTATACCCGGCCAGTGCTCCTGTTGCTCTGTGGCCTGCTTCTGTTGACCCTGGCGATCGCTGTGTTAAACACGCTCGTCCCGCTGTGGCTCGCCCATGAAAACTTACCGACCTGGCAGGTGGGTATGGTCAGCTCGTCCTTTTTTACCGGGAACCTGTTGGGCACATTATTAACCGGTAGCCTGATTAAGCGTTTTGGCTTTAATCGCAGCTATTATCTGGCCTCGCTGATTTTCGCTGCCGGGTGCGCCGGTCTGGGTCTGATGGTGGGCTTCTGGAGCTGGATGGCATGGCGCTTTATCGCCGGCATCGGCTGCGCGATGATTTGGGTGGTGGTTGAAAGCGCGCTGATGTGTAGCGGTACCTCCCGCAACCGCGGACGTCTGCTGGCGGCCTATATGATGGTTTACTACGTCGGTACCGTTCTGGGTCAACTGATGGTCAGCAAACTGCCAACCGACCTGATGAGCGTGCTGCCGTGGGTAACCGGCATGGTGCTGGCCGCGATCCTGCCGCTGCTCTTTACGCGCATTGTTAACCAGAACAGCGAACATCAGGAAGCGACCCACGTCTGGCCGATGTTGAGACTCCGTCAGGCGCGTCTGGGCGTAAACGGCTGCATTATTTCGGGAATTGTACTGGGCTCGCTCTATGGCCTGATGCCGCTCTACCTGAATCATCAGGGCGTCAGCGATTCCGGAATTGGTTTCTGGATGGCGGTGATGGTCAGTGCGGGTATTGTGGGGCAATGGCCGATTGGCCGCCTGGCGGACCGTTTTGGTCGTCTGCTGGTGCTGCGCGTTCAGGTCTTCGTGGTGATCATGGGATGCCTTGCGATGCTCAGCAACGCCGCGATGGCGCCTGCACTGTTTATTCTCGGGGCCGCAGGATTCACGCTTTACCCCGTCGCGATGGCGTGGGCCTGTGAGAAAGTAGAACATCACCAGCTCGTGGCAATGAACCAGGCGCTATTATTAAGCTATACCATCGGTAGCCTGCTGGGACCGACATTTACCGCGATGCTGATGCAGAATTATTCCGACAATTTGCTGTTTATCATGATTGCCAGCGTGTCGTTTATTTATCTCCTGATGCTGCTGCGCAAAGCGGGCGAGCATCCCACCCCTGTGGCGCACGCATGATTAAATAAAAGCCTGTCGATGACAGGCTTTTTTGTCCCTGTCACATATAAGACTTTTACGCATTGTTTGTTTTCCCCGCCTGGCGATAATTCAAATGAGTTCTACCATAAAAGGCAACAATCATGTCTATACGTCGTTTTTCCACTACCGTACTTGCCGTAGTGTTGTCTTTAACGTTTGCAACGGCTCCGGTCATGGCTAATCCTGGAAACGGGAATGGCGGTGGTCATGGAAACAGTGGCGGACAAGGTAATGGCGGCAATCATGGTAACGGGAATTCTGGTAATTCCGGTAACCATGGTAATAAGCAAAATAGCGGAAAGGAAAACCCTGGAAAATCGGATAAGAGCTTCAAAAACAGCAAAGATGTCGGTAATGACGTCGACGCTCGCGTGAGCTTCGATCATGCCCGCCACCTGGCACTGAATTATGGCTTAACGGGCTATGAGTCTCTGCCTCCGGGGATTGCGAAAAACCTCGCACGCGGTAAACCGCTTCCTCCGGGCATTGCGAAGAAGACCGTACCAGCCTCTATGCTCGGCCAGCTTCCTTCCTACCCGGGCTATGAATGGCGCGTGGTCGGGGACGATCTGGTCTTAATTGCGCTGAGTACGGCAATTGTGACCTCCGTAATTAACGGCGTCTTTAAATAGAATATAAAAAGGCCCGGTTCTTACCGGGCCTTCTCTTTAATACATGACCTTGTGGCCATACTGCTCAAGAATACCTTTTACGCGTTCCATCGTCTCTTTTTTCGGCGGCTTCACGCCATCAAGCTTGTACTCTTCGCCCATCGCCACCCATTTATGTTTACCCAGTTCGTGATAGGGCAGAAGCTCAATTTTCTCGACGTTGCCCATGTCGCGGGTAAATTCACCCAGGCGATGTGCGGAGTCATCGTCATCTGACCAGCCGGGAACAACAACGTAGCGGATCCAGGTTTTGATGCCTTTGTCGGCGATGTACTTGGCAAACTCCAGCGTACGGTGGTTAGAAACACCAACCAGATTCTGGTGGATCTCATCGTTCATCTGTTTGAGATCGAGCATCACCAGATCGGTCACGTCGAGCAGTTCATCAATGACCGGATCGTAGCGGCGCACAAAGCCGTTGGTGTCGAGACAGGTATGAATGCCTTCTTTATGGCAGGCGCGGAACCAGTCACGGACAAACTCAGCCTGAAGAATAGCTTCACCGCCGGACGCGGTCACGCCACCGCCGGATGCGTTCATAAAGTGGCGGTAGGTCACCACCTCTTTCATCAGATCTTCCACGGTGACTTCTTTACCGCCGTGCGTGTCCCAGGTGTCGCGGTTATGGCAGTACAGGCAGCGCATCAGGCAGCCCTGGAAAAAGGTAATAAAGCGGATCCCCGGGCCATCGACGGTGCCACAGGATTCAAAGGAGTGAATGCGACCAATAGTTGACATTGCGGTGATATCTCCGAATTTGGCCCATCCGGGGGCCTGTGTAGTTGCACAGCTCAAAGGCTATGTCGAGTCTGTTTTGGCTGTTATCCATAAAGTATAGATAGCGGACAAAAGAGACTGGTGAAGCGAGGGTGTTAAAAAGGCCCCACTTGCGTGGAGCCTTTATTGTACGCTTTTTAACGCGTGATTTCAGTCAATTCCACTTACATGGACTGAGTGAAAGTACGGGTGATAACGTCCTGCTGCTGTTCTTTCGTCAGGGAGTTAAAACGTACTGCGTAGCCAGATACGCGGATGGTCAGCTGAGGATATTTCTCAGGATGTTCCATCGCGTCGAGCAGCATTTCACGGTTCATTACGTTCACGTTCAGGTGCTGACCACCTTCGATGGACGCTTCGTGGTGGAAGTAACCATCCATCAGACCCGCGAGGTTAGTTTTACGCACTTCGTCGTCTTTACCCAGCGCGTTTGGCACGATAGAGAAGGTGTAAGAGATACCATCTTTCGCGTAAGCAAACGGCAGTTTAGCAACGGAGGTCAGAGAAGCTACAGCACCTTTCTGGTCACGACCGTGCATTGGGTTAGCACCTGGGCCAAATGGCGCGCCAGCACGACGACCGTCTGGGGTGTTACCGGTTTTCTTACCATACACAACGTTAGAGGTGATGGTCAGAACAGACTGAGTCGGGATAGCGTTACGGTAGGTAGTGAGTTTCTGAATTTTCTTCATGAAACGTTCTACCAAGTCAACCGCCATGTCATCAACGCGAGCGTCGTTGTTACCAAACTGCGGGTATTCGCCTTCGATTTCGAAGTCTACGGCCAGGCCGTCTTCGTCACGAATTGGTTTAACTTTCGCGTATTTGATTGCAGACAGGGAGTCAGCCGCAACGGACAGACCTGCGATACCACACGCCATGGTGCGGATAACGTCACGGTCGTGCAGCGCCATCAGAGAGGCTTCGTAGCTGTACTTGTCGTGCATGTAGTGGATAACGTTCAGCGCGGTCACGTACTGCTTAGCCAGCCAGTCCATGAAGTGGTCCATGCGCTCCATGACTTCGTCATAGTTCAGCACGTCACCTTTAATTGGCTCAGACTTAGGACCAACCTGCATTTTCAGTTTTTCATCAACGCCACCGTTGATAGCGTACAGCATGGTTTTCGCCAGGTTTGCACGCGCACCGAAGAACTGCATTTGTTTACCAACAACCATTGGGCTCACGCAGCAAGCGATAGCGTAGTCGTCGTTGTTGAAGTCCGGACGCATCAGGTCATCGTTCTCGTACTGCAGAGAAGAGGTGTCGATGGACACTTTAGCGGCGAATTTCTTGAAGTTCAGAGGCAGTTTTTCAGACCACAGAACGGTGATGTTTGGCTCCGGAGAAGGACCCATGGTGTACAGGGTGTTCAGGAAGCGGAAGCTGTTTTTGGTAACCAGCGTACGGCCGTCAACGCCCATACCGCCGATAGATTCGGTTGCCCAGATTGGGTCACCAGAGAACAGTTCATCATATTCTGGGGTACGCAGGAAGCGAACCATACGCAGTTTCATGACCAGGTGGTCAATCATTTCCTGAGCGTCTTGCTCGGTGATTTTGCCTGCTTTCAGGTCACGTTCGATGTACGCATCCAGGAAGGTGGATACGCGGCCGAAGGACATTGCTGCACCGTTCTGAGACTTAACAGCGGCCAGGTAGCCGAAGTAGGTCCACTGGATAGCTTCCTGAGCGTTGGTCGCAGGACCAGAGATATCGCAGCCGTATTTAGCCGCCATCTCTTTGATCTGACCCAGCGCGCGGTGCTGTTCAGCAATTTCTTCACGCAGACGGATAGTCGCTTCCAGGTTTACGCCGTTTTCCAGGTCAGACTGCAGGGAAACGAACTGCGCGTATTTGTCTTTCATCAGGAAGTCGATACCGTACAGCGCAACGCGACGGTAGTCACCGATGATACGGCCACGGCCATAGGCATCTGGCAGACCGGTCAGAACGCCAGATTTACGGCAGTTCAGAATGTCTTTGGTATAAACATCGAATACGCCCTGGTTATGGGTTTTGCGGTATTCGGTGAAGATTTTTTTCAGCATTGGGTCCAGCTCGCGGTTATACGCTTTGCAGGAACCTTCAACCATTTTGATACCACCGAACGGGATGATGGCGCGTTTCAGTGGTGCTTCAGTCTGCAGACCAACAATTTTCTCAAGGGCTTTGTTGATGTAGCCAGCATCGTGAGAAGTGATGGTGGATGCAACGGAGGTGTCAAAATCAACTGGCGCGTGAGTGCGGTTTTCCAGTTTAACGCCTTCCATTACGCTGTCCCACAGCTTGGTGGTCGCGTCAGTTGCGCCAGCCAGGAAGGATTCGTCACCTTCATACGGGGTATAGTTTTTCTGAATGAAGTCACGGACGTTGACTTCATTCTGCCAGTCACCTTTCGCAAAACCTTCCCAGGCTGTGGCTAACTTTTCATTAAGCTCGGACATGTAACACCTACCTTCTTAAGTGGATTTTTTATTTACTGCCTGAGACAACCATTAATGATGGTCGCCGCCACGCAGGTAAATGACCCAGTATGTCAACCCAACTAAAAGACCCCCACCGATAATGTTCCCGATAGTGACGGGGATCAGGTTATCAGTAATGAAATTCATAATAGTCAGGTGAGAGAAACTTTCCGGGGATGAACCAACTGCGGTCCAGAACTCCGGGCTTGCAAAGTTGCGGATAACAATCCCCATCGGGATCATGAACATATTCGCAATACTGTGCTCGAAGCCGCTGGCAACAAACATCGCAACCGGCAGAACCATAATCATGGCTTTATCCATCAGGCTACGGCCAGAGTAGCTCATCCAGACCGCCAGGCAGACCATCAGGTTTGCGAGGATGCCGAGAGCAACGGCTTCGATAAATGTGTGATGCATTTTGTGGTCAGCGGTTTGCAGGACATTAAGCCCCCAGCCGCCGTTGGCGGTCATATACTCGCCAGAGAGCCACATCAACAGAACAAAGAGCAGACAGCCAATCAGGTTACCAACGTAGACGTTAAGCCAGTTGCGCGCCAGTTGACCCCAGGTAATTCTTCCGCTGGCTTTCGCCACAACAATCAGCACCGTTGAGGTGAAGAGGTCGGCGCCGCAAATGACGCAGAGAATCAGACCCAGTGAGAAGCAAATGCCGCCAATCAGTTTGGCCATGCCGAAAGGCATTCCGGCAGTACCGGTGGTGGCGGTGATGTAGAAGACGAAAGCGATAGAGATGAACACACCAGCGGTGATCGCCAGATAGAACGTCTTCATCGGGTGTTTCGTTGCTTTATAGACACCCGCTTCTTCGGCAACTTTTGCCATCGCGGCGGGGAGTAAAAGATCAAAAGGGTTGTCAGCTTTCACACTAACTCTCTCTTTATTAAGTCGGCGACGAGATACTAACAAAGCATTATAGAAGAGAAATTGATATAGATCATATCTCGCCTGGCTTATAGGCCCGCAGTATGTATGGTTTTACAACAAATGCGGAGTAAGTATTTGATTATCCGTATAAAAATAAATTTTAAAAGTTATGAAAAGAGTTGAATTTTTTCGTTCGGCCCCCTTCGAAACAGTTAATTAAT